>DATHCU010000434.1:0-2781 GCA_035319385.1 Thermodesulfovibrionales bacterium | reverse complement strand
TACCCTTTATATATTATTTTACCAAACCGGAAAGCTGTATCTAAGTCGTTTGTCCCCGAAGGCATCAAGAAACCAAAATCTCCAAGACTGCAGAATACTGCGGCAGAAATCGCAGTATATCTCAACGCAAGGAATTGCTTCTCCATAATCGCCGGTAATCCCGCCGCAAACCGGCGGGAATGCGCGCGCTGTTCGTTTCAAGCCTCAGTATACCTGTTTGCTCTTCAGCCTTCGCCTTCCCTCGTAAGAACTCACTATACTCGCGGCCACTTCCTCGATGGCCTTGTTCGATACGTCCAGGACCTGCCATTTTCTGTGCTTCCTGAAGAAATCACTGCACCATTCGATTTCATCTGCAACCTGCACGGGGTCCGCATATTTGGCCTGGGGTTCGAGACCAAGCTGCTCAAGCCTTGCCTCCCTCAACTTGACAAGACTCTCGGTATTTATGATAAGTCCGAAGATCTTGCTCTGGTCTATCTCAAGTAGCTCAGCTGGAGTTTCCATAGTCGGATGCAACGACCGCGCTGATGACCATCTCAGCAGTCATTCCCGTTGCATCGGAAACAATGAAGACGTGCACCTTATTTTTCAAGAGACGTCTACCTCAATTACTAATTCAAACGCGAATACCGGGCCAGGTCGCTATCGGATCCGTCGAGCGAACGACATGCATTCCCGCAGACGCAAATCTTCGAAATGCAGCGTCTGCCTGATCCGTATAATCCACGACACCGGGAATCACCACAGGGGACGTGCAGTCCTCGAGGATATACACCTTTTCAGCAAGGCTTCTCTCTCCGTCAAGAATATCGTGCAGGAGGTCGTCTACAGTCCATGCCACACAGTGGCTCTTGGCCTGTCCCGCGATAACCAAGGCATCGTAGTCGAGAAGATTTCTGTAGAACTTCCCGCTCTTATTACCTAGGGACTCCCCTTGAGGCCCTTCGAGTACCTCTGGACCCAGAACGGAGTAATGCTCTGTAAAAGGTTCTTCTCCCTTAACGTAGAAATCCGGCTGACTGTGACGCGCAACCGCATGAAAGAATACAGCCTCTTCAAAGGATGCGACCAGGGCATGGCCGATTCCGCCCAGCATGGCGTGATAAGGCCATACGGTGAGGTCGTACTTGCCGCCCTGTCTCAGCTTCTTCGTATAGTGGAGCAGGAGTTTCTGGCCATACTCCTCTGATATGCTGAAATTAGGGCTTATCAGGGGATTGAATTTCCAGGCTCCGTTCCGGATATCTTCCTCCGAGATCAGAGTGAATGGCGCCGGGTGCTCTCCCCGGTCATTGACAAGATAGATGGAATGAAAGATCTGCATGAGCCGGTGGGTATCCATGGTGGGAGAGATTCGGGTGATTACATCTACGTTCTTGTAGATAAACTCACAGAGTCTCCTATTGTCGTCTACGGCGCCTGTGCCCGAGCGTCCCCCGACAAACAGCTCAAATCCCGGAATACAGAACGTGTTTTGAACGTCGACGGCTACTAAACATATCTTGAACTCATCGTCGAAGAAAGGTCTTATGCCGTTCTCTTCAGCGCATCGTGCGGCGTCTTCTGCCAGGCCCTGATAGGAGACCCTCCACACCTCACTTACCCTACCAGGATCAAAGTGAGGCGGTGTGGACAGCTCTCTGCGGGACAACGCATCTCCTCCTTAGCTATGGCCTGAAATACAGAGTCTCTATCTCAGCGTCTCATCCCCTTGTACCCCTGGCAGATCTGAACTTTTCTCTCAGGGCTTCTTCCACTTCCTCAGGGACGAGCCCTTTGACAGAGCCACCAAAGGACGTTACTTCCTTTATGATGCTCGACGTAAGAAACGTATACTCTTCACTGGGCATCATGAATACAGTCTCGATACTGTGGTTCATCCGCCTGTTCATCAAGGCTATCTGCAGTTCGTACTCAAAGTCCGAGACGGCCCTCAATCCGCGAAGAATTGCCACGCCTCCGACTTTTGCTACGTAATCCACCAGAAGACTATCAAAAGCGGCAGCCTCCGCGCCCTTTAATCCTTTCACCGCCAGCTTAATGAAATCCAGTCTTTCTTCGATCGAGAAGAGAGGCTGTTTCTTGACGCTCGGCGCCACGGCCACAATAATCCTGTCAAACATGTACAATCCCCTCTTTATCAAATCCAGATGACCATTGGTAAGAGGGTCAAATGTGCCGGGATATATGGCTGTCCTCATGCTCTGGCCTTTCTGTACAATGATAGGGTTGTATCTCCATACCTGTACCGTTTGTGCATTCTCAGACTTTCAATCTTCTCCGGAAACTCCATCTTAAAAAAATGCTCGATGATTACCACGCCCTCGTCATTTAAGAGCCCCATCTTATCTATCATCGTCGTTATCTTCCCGCCTTCTTCAGAGCTATAAGGCGGATCCACAAAGAAGATATCATAGCTTTCTCGCCTCTCCGCTGCACTCGCAAGAAATTCGTCAGCTTTGCCTCTCACAACAACTGCGCGCCGCCCAAATCCGAGTCTGGCCAAGTTCTCCCTGATTGAATTAACCCTGAACTCATCAGGCTCGACAAATATGGCGCTGTCAGCCCCCCTTGAAAGGGCCTCCATACCTACGGTTCCTGTACCCGCGTATAGATCGACAAAACTCGCGCCTTCCATCCTGCCGCGCAGTATATCAAAGATGGCTTCCCTCACCTTTGAAGATGTCGGCCTCAGCCTTTCTCCGTCAGAAGTTTTCTTCAGGAGCTTTGGTGTGGCTGTCGACCTTCCCTTTGCGGTGCCTGCGGAGATTCTCATTT
>DATHCU010000433.1:0-6486 GCA_035319385.1 Thermodesulfovibrionales bacterium | reverse complement strand
CTGATATCCCCGGGCTAGCTATCGAAGGCGTACTCAGCCATTTTTCCGATGCTGACCTGCTTGACAGGTCTTTTACGGATCAGCAACTTGATAAGTTTCGGCGGGTAAGGGAGTATCTGGAGAAGAGACTGAAAAGAAGGATATTGTCCCATATGGCCAACAGTTCCGCAGTGCTTTCGTTTGAAGATGCCTACCTTGATATGGTCAGACCCGGGATTGCGCTCTACGGATATTCAGCGGTCGAGTCCTTCTATGATGACAAAGCGCCTAAGGGGAGCGACCGTGGTGAAAGAAAGGCTAAAGAATGCGTTCCCATGTCGGGCTCTTTGGCGCTGCATTCTGCTCTGATCCCTGTCATGTCTGTCAAGACAAAGATACTCTGTCTGAGAAATCTGCCGCCGGGCACTCCCGTGAGTTACGGAAGGACGTTTGTTACTAAGAGAAGGAGTCGAATAGGCGTGATTCCGCTTGGCTATGCTGACGGTTTTAGCAGACTTTTTTCGAATAACGCGGAAGTTCTCGTGAGAGGCGGACGGGCACCTGTTGTGGGAAGGGTCTGTATGGATCTGACGATGATAGACGTGACCGGAATTAGAGGTGTGCAGGAAGGCGACGAAGTTGTTATTATCGGCACGCAGGGTAAAGAAGCTGTAACGGCTGACGAACTCTCGATGAGAATTAATACTATCCCATATGAAATACTGACATCGCTTGGGAGCAAGTCTCAAAGGGTTTATGTTTAAGTTTATCGAGTTCATGGGCAGGACAATAATCTCTTTCTCGGAAGAGACAGGAAGGATTCTGATCCTGCTCATGCAATCTATCAGGCAACTCATAATACCTCCCTATGAGGTGAGAAACACCTTCAAACAGATGCTCGAAATCGGTGTGAGATCCCTGCCCGTGGTCCTGATAACCGCCATTTTTACCGGCATGGTTTTTTCGATGCAGACATTCACCGGTTTCAAGCGATTTGGGGCCGAGACCCTTGTCGGCACTGTTGTGGCCCTTTCCATGACGAGGGAGTTGGGCCCTGTTCTGACCGGACTGATCGTTGCGGGAAGGGCAGGTGCTGCGATGGCTGCGGAATTGGGAACCATGAGGGTTACCGAACAGATAGACGCTCTTGAGACGCTTGCCACCAATCCCATAAAATATCTCGTTGTTCCCAGGTTTGTTGCGGGGACGGTGATGCTGCCTGCCCTTGCAGCCGTGGCGGATATAACTGGTATAATAGGGGGCTATTTTGTCACCGTGGGACTCTTTCAATCCAGTTCGATAGTGTATTGGAAGAGGACGTGGAATTACCTGGAGGCAGGCGACATCTTCAATGGCCTGGTTAAGGCATGCTTCTTTGGAGCGGCCATCTCCCTGATCAGCTGTTACAGAGGCTTCTATACAAAAGGCGGAGCAGAGGGGGTGGGCAGGGCAACCACAGGCGCTGTAGTCCTGTCTTCCATGACGATACTAATATCAGACTATTTTCTCTCTGCGTGGCTGTTCAGGTAATATAGTAGAAAATTAGTTTTGCTATTCTAAGATGGCCCGTCTTACTGATGAAGTTAAAAATATGAAGAGATTATAGATCCCCCATCACCTCCCTTTGCAAAGGGTCCCGAAAGCTTTCGGGATTTTGTAAAGAGGAAAAGGGGAGATTTTTCAATAGTGGTGCCTTACTTGTTCACTGCTTTATTAAGAAATAAGTGTCACTGAAAGAAAGCAAAGCGTGATAGAAATTGTCAACCTCCACAAATCGTTCGGAAGTCATTATGTGCTTAGGGGGCTTGATCTCAGGATAGAGACCGGCGAAAGCATGGTTGTCATCGGGGGAAGTGGCTCCGGAAAGAGTGTACTGTTGAAGCATATCATCGGGATACTGAGACCTGATGAGGGACAGGTGTTCCTGGACGGAGTTGATATAACGACTTTGAACGAGAATGATCTCTATGAAGCAAGAAAGAAATTTGGTATGCTTTTTCAGATGGCAGCGCTGTTTGACTCGCTTTCGGTCTGGGAAAATGTCGGGTTTTCGTTGCTGCGGCATAGAAAGATGAAGGAAGAGGACGCGAAAGCGCTGGCCGTCGAAAAGTTGAAACAGGTTGGCCTCTCCCAGGTCGAAGACCTCATGCCGTCCGAACTGTCGGGAGGTATGAAGAAGAGGGTAGGGCTTGCAAGGGCGATAGCGCACGAGCCTGAAATATTGCTTTATGACGAGCCGACGACCGGCCTTGACCCTATAATGGCTGATGCCATCAATAATCTTATTATAGAGATGAAGAAGAAGATGTCGGTGACCAGTCTCGCAATAACACATGACATGAACAGCGCATACAAGATTGCAGACAGGATAGCGATGCTTTACGAAGGCCGGATTATAGCGACGGGCACGCCCGATGAGATCAGGAAGACCGATAATCCTATCGTCAGACAATTTGTGACCGGCAGCGCTTCAGGTCCGATATCTATAGAAGGAGTGCATCATGAGAGCGCTTTCAACAGAGCTTAAGGTTGGATTCTTCGCCGTTTTCGTATTGCTCATACTTGCATTCATGACTTTCAAGGTTGGGGGGCTCGACTGGTTTAAGAAGAAAGGCTACACCGTGTACGTAAGCTTCAGGGATATTGCAGGTCTCGACGAGAAGACTAAGGTAAAAGTTGCGGGAGTTGATGCTGGGGTAATAGAGAAGATACAACTGCGGGATGGCATCGCCATACTCACTCTGAGGATAAGGATGGATGTCCCTATTTACAGTGACGCTGTTGCATCTATCAAGGCTGCGGGGCTTCTTGGAGACAAGTATCTCGAAATAAATACGGGTTCGCAGCCTCCGCAACTGAAAAATGGCGATACCATAGGACATGTTATAGAACTGGTGGATGTTGACGACATGATGCGTAGACTGGCAAAAGTGTCAGATAACATAAGTTCCCTCGCGTCCTCACTGAATGAAGCCTTTGGCTCTGAACAATCCAAGGCTGCACTTAAAGAGACAGTTCTTAATCTCGGGGATATAACCAGCAATCTGAATCGTACAATAGTGGCAAACGATAAGAAGATGCGCAATGTCCTTGACAACATAAAGAATCTCACAGCATCTCTGAGTGATTTTGTCGACACTAACAAGGAACCGCTTACAGCCACGATATCGAACATGAGAGACCTGTCAGGCAGGATAAAAGGAGATGCGCCCGAGCTTATTGCGAACCTGAACAAGGCGGCGAAGGACCTGAAGGACCTGGTGGACGAAAACAAGTCTGCCGTAAGCAGCACCATGCAGTCAGTTAGTCATATTGCTGAACGGATCGACAAAGGCGAGGGGACTCTGGGAAAACTGGTGAAGGATGATAAGCTCTACAATTCTATAAATAACGTGGCAGAGGGGCTGGACAAGACGCTTGGAGCTATCGACCGTTTCAAGACCTTTATAACTTTTCAGGCCGATTATCTCACCGCTTCCAGAGAGGGCAAGGGCTATTTTTATGTTACGCTTCAGCCGAAACCCGATAAGTATTACATTCTGGGAATAGTCAGGGACCCTCTGGGCAAAGTCTCCAAGAAAAGGACCGAGACGACTTCAGGCGCCGGAAGAACGGTTGTCGAAAAAGAAGTGACGGAAAAGGAGATTGAGTTTACGGCCCAGATTGCAAAGAGGTTCACCGAGTCGGAGATGTTCAAGGATACTGCGGTGAGGGCGGGTATTACGGAGAGCACTTTCGGGATCGGGGCGGATTACTTCTTCAATAAGGACAAGGGCAGGGGATCTGTCGACATATGGGACTTCTCCAATGATGAGGAAGATTCCGGCAAGCCTCATGTAAGGGTCGGGGTTGATTACTATCTCTTCAAGAATCTGTTTGTAACTGCGGGAGGTGACAATCTCCTTAACAAGAAGCGCCGGGGAGGGTATGCCGGCGTTGGCGTCAGGTTCCAGGACGAGGATCTAAAGTATCTACTGGGGTCGTTGCCCAGAGTGAGATAGGTTTGCAATATCCTAACGGAAGGGAGGTGAGAGTATGAGCATACCGTTTATGAAGCAGATCTCATGGTATCTTGTGATAGCGATGTTTGTTATCGGGATCGCTCCGCGCGTTGATGCCGGATTGGCTCCGTCCGAGATTATAGCGCTTTCACAAACGGACAGGGCTGCAGATCTGGAAAAGATACAAAAAGTACTCGAGTTGAAGGCGGTCAGCCAAAGGATGACGCAACTTGGTCTAGCGCAGGAAGAGATAAAGAGCAGGCTGGACCAGCTCAGCGATCAGCAGATACACCAGACAGCTGTGCAGCTTGATGATCTTAAGGTCGGTCAGGGTGACGCTCTCGGGCTGGTTATCGCGCTTCTCGTCATCGCTATCCTGCTTGTGATCCTATTGAATCTTACCGGCCGCAGGGTGTTTATTACAAAGTAGTCTGTATTATGCTTATAACTTGTACCTTACCCCAATCATCCTGTTATGACAAACAGGGTGGTTGGGGACTTTAAATGATGACGACAGGTTTCATCCGCAAAATCCCTTTCCGACCTTCGATATGGAATAGCGCTGCGGCGCTGGTTCTCATTGTTTCTCTGGTATGTGTATCTTCCTGCCTGTCGGTGCATGAAATTCATGATACGTCAACAGACGTCTTGATCAGGAATGTGCCTTTCTATCCGCAGGAGAGCTACCAGTGCGGACCCGCTTCGCTTGCGATGGTCATAAGCTACAGAAATGTTCCGGTGAAACCCGAGGATGTCGCGAAGGACATCTACAGCACATCTGCGCGAGGAACGCTCAACCTCGATATGGTCCTTTATGCTCAGCGCAAAGGGCTCTCCGCCGTTCAGTATAAGGGAGATTTGAGTGATCTGAAAAAGAACATCGACTCAGGCAATCCTATTGTAGTACTCGTGGACTATGGTTTTTCCTTTTACGAGGAGAGTCATTTCATGGTGATTGTTGGGTATAATGAAGATAGTGTAATAGTAAACTCGGGAGAAATGAAGGAGCATCATTTACCAAATAAGGAATTTCTGAAGGCATGGGCAAAGACAAATTATTGGGCGTTGCTGGTACTGCGGAGAGAATCCTGATCCGGATCGTTCTCTGCTGCGCGATCGCTGTCTTGTGCCTGTCGGCGTGTGCATTGCCGAGAATTATAGTCCTCGATGACCCCCTCACCCCCGAAGAACATCTGAATCTCGGAGTCACTTATGAAAAGAAGGGCGAAGATGATAATGCTATGAAAGAATACAAGGCTGCTTCGAAGAAACTGCCTCTGGCCTTCGTCTACATGGGGAACATTCTGTTCAAAAAACATGACTACGAAGAGGCAGAATACTGCTACAAGAAAGCGATAAAGAAGGACCCTCAGAATGCAGATGCATATAACAACCTTGCATGGCTCTACTATATGACTCTCGAAAAGCTCGATGTTGCTGAAAAGCTTGTGATAAAAGCGATCGAGCTCAGGCCGGAAAGAAGAGAAATATATCTGGATACCCTCATGAAGATACGTGAAGTGCGCCACCCAAAATGAAGAAGGACAGGATCGATCTTAAATCCCTTTCGAGGGAGGCTGTCGAAACCTTCATGATTGGCATGGGGCTGCCCAAATACAGGAGCGGTCAGATCGTCCACTGGATTTATGACAAACTGGTCACGGACATAGATGGCATCACCGAGTTTTCAAAAGACCTGAGGACCGTGCTGGGCCAGAGTGCTTATGTAAGCAATCTGAAGCTCATTCGGCGGCTGATTTCTTCGGATGATACAGAGAAATTTCTTTTTTCTCTGGAAGATGGTTACACAGTGGAGAGTGTCCTGATCCCTGACGAAGAGAGGCTCACTCTCTGCGTTTCGTCTCAGGTGGGATGTGCCCTGGGTTGTCTGTTTTGTCGTACGGGAATGTCTGGTTTTACGCGTAATCTGAAGGCGCATGAAATAGTGGATCAGATTATCTCTGTGAACAGGTTGATTAGGAAGGACAGGCCCGCGGGCACCCAGGCTGAAGTTTCTTATGAAGGCGGATTGAGCGGCAGGAGGATAACCAATATAGTCCTCATGGGTATGGGCGAGCCTCTCATGAATTTTGATAATGTTGTTGAAGCCCTCCTGCGCTTAGAGGATCTGATGGGGATATCGAAGCGGAGAATAACGCTGTCTACTTCAGGGATAGTCCCGAAGCTGCCTCTCCTTTTCACGAAGGCGCCCGGAGTAAATCTTGCGGTGTCGCTGAATGCAGCCTCGAATGAAGTCAGAGACCGGCTAATGCCTGTAAACAAAAAGTATCCCATCAGCGCGCTATTGAACGCATGCAGAAAATATCCGCTCAGGCCGGGCAGAAAACTCACCTTTGAATACGTCTTGATTGACGGACTGAACGACTCTCCTGATGATGCGAGGAAGCTGGTGCATCTCCTTAAAGGCATAAAATGCAGGGTAAATCTCATCCCCTTTAATCCTCATGAAGGCAGTAAACTGAGGCGACCGTCGGATCAAAAGGTG
>DATHCU010000432.1:0-4221 GCA_035319385.1 Thermodesulfovibrionales bacterium | reverse complement strand
GCTTGAGGAAATCCGTTTCAGAGAGGAATATCGGCGAGGTCAATTTCACGGTTGCCCCGGAGAAGAAGCCCTTAGTGGGATAGAACTGGTTGTCGCGTGCATCATATATGATGCCGAACCTCAACCCGCTTATCACAAGGGTTCCGGTGTCCTCCTTGGTCAATATCACGTCAGGCTTCACGTCAAACGTATTCACGAGAGAGAACTCGTAGTACAGTTCGCCCTTAAATCTGTCACTCATCTTCTTTTCAAACCCGGCTGTTATCGTGTTCCTCGTGAGGCGATACCTGGTTTCGCGGGTGTCTATGCTGATCTCTTTCTTGTCTTCTCCCAGTACAAAGACCCTGAACGGGAGTTCCTTGGACAGGAACCATGGTTCATAGTACTGCAGGATATATCGTTTCTCAAGGGAGCTGAGTTCGAGCCTCAGTGAAATCTGCCGGTCCAGACCCATGACATTCCTGTAGCTGATATCGAGAATACCGCGATAACGCTCGTATTCGGCATAACCAAGGCTGAGTTCAACAGCACCGGCGTTTCCCTCCCGGAGCTTGACCAGCACATCTCTTTTGTCCTTATAGCGGTCGAGCACCTCCATATCGATATCCGTGAAAAGGCCGAGCTTGTAAAGCTTCTGACGCTCCTGTGAAAGCAGGCCGTAATTGAACGGGATATCCTCCTGCTGCAGGAGTTCCCTGCGTATGACCTTGTATTTTGTGATCTGGTTGCCGGTGACTATTGTCTTGCCGAAGAGAACCACGGCACCCTCGTGAATCTCAAACGTGAGGGCTGCCTTATGGTCCTCCGCCTCCCTTTTCACCTCCACCGCCACATCAGGGAAACCCCTGTTACTGTATAATTCGATGACCCTGTATCTGGCATCGGAGATGTCAACCTCATTGTACGGATCTCCGGGATGGAGATTGACCGCTTTCTGCACCTCTGTTTCCGAGACGAGATTGGTCCCTGTAATCTTGACACTCGCAATCTCAGTCTTCGGACCCTCCTTCACCGTAACGACAATATCGACCCTGTCGGCCTCTTCTTCGCGCACGGTCTGAATATCTTCGATTTTAGCCGTCAGATATCCAAGGGCATTATAGAAATTCTCCAGGTTCTCCCGATCGCCATCAAGCGCATCCGGGTTAAAAAGCTTGCCCTCTTTTAGAGACATGATCTCCTTCAGACGGTCCCCGTTCAGACTGATCCCGTGAAACGAGATCTTGCCGACCTTCATCCTCTCTCCTTCAAAGACAAAGAAGGCAACCGTAATGAGATCCTCCTTTGTCGTGACCACCGGCGCAACCTGAGCATATGGATACCCTTTCGTATGATATACGGACAAGAGTCTGTTCACAGCCTCCTGCACAACGTCTTCACTGAAATCTTCATCCTCGAAGAAGGGCATCTCCTTCATAAGATCTCCGCCGGAGACTGATTCGTTGCCCTGCAGTGTGATCTTCAGGCTTTTCCCGGGATCCACGGAAAATGACAGGATTCCGTCTTTGTATACATAGGGGCTGATCACAGGCTTGTAGTGTCCCTCTTTCTTTAAGCGGGCCTTTATCTTCTCGATATCTCTCTTCAGTATCACCTGATTGTAGACATCGCCCTCGGACAGTTTCATAAGCGACTTTGCCTCTTTCGCCTCACCCTCTATCTCGATCTTCTTTATCTTCTCAGGCAATCCCGTATCGACCGTAATCCTTAAATCGACTCTGTAAGGCGCCTTCAGTTTATTAATCTCTGCCTTGATTTCAGCATGGGGGAACCCCATAAGTGCAAGTTCATGTCTGAGACTCGCCACGGATGAGTCAATCAGTTGGCATGTCACGTACTGCCCTTCCTTTATCCCGAGGGACTCTCTTATCTTCTTGCCGGACACCGCGTATGAACCGCCCACGGAGATCTTTCTCACTACGTCCTTTTCCTTCACGCGGACTACAACTTTTGTATTCTCTCCCTCTTTCGCTTCGACGGAGATATCCTCGAATATCCCTTTCAGAAACGCCCTCTTGATGCCCGCCTGTACGGAATCCTCCGCGATCTTCTCCCCCGGCTGGATATCAAGAAGATAGAGGAGTTCATCCCTGCCCATGGAAGAGAGTCCGCTTACCTCCACCTCGCCGACGGTAGCAGCGGAGCAGTCAGAGCACGATATGAAAGCCGCGCTCAGCAGGAACATCAGGAAGAGAAAAAACCGCATATTCATCCCTACATTTTTCATTTGAACTCAAACCTGAATTTTACGTCCCCGCCCAGGCTCCCTCTTTCATCCCTCACGCCGAGAAGTGAAACATTCTTCTCAAGCAGGTATTCAAGTTTGATGATCTGCTCCTCTGTCGATCCTATCGGATTAGAGTAGGTGACAAACAGCTTGTCGCCGATCAGCCGCTTTGAGACAGTCACCTGCGGGCCGACCGTGCCGGTCTTGTTGGATACATAAGGTTCCACCTGGAACCTGTCAAGCCCTGTTATGCTTCTTAGCCGCTCTTCAATCACATCCTGCACCTTTCCCGTTATAAAGGATGTAGCCTCTCCTGCGCCGATGCCTCCCTCGAGGCCTTTCAACTGCTTCCCCACCTGCCCCACGGTCAGAAGCGCGAGGATGTCCGATTCATCGAGGTGGGGATCAGAAGACAGAGAGAGATTAAAGTGATCCATCTGCCCCTCAAGGATAAGTCTGATATTATATCCCTTAACCGTAATTTCAGCCGTCAGATTGACAACAGGTTTGATCCTGTTCGGGTCCGCAAAGTCGACGCTGGCGAAAATGATCTTGAATTCATTGTTCCTGAAGTACACATATCCCTCGTTCGATTCGAATCTGCCGAATATTATCGGGCTGGAGACGGTCCCTTTAAGTATCATGTCCCCTCTAATGTGCACCGGCGTTCTCGCTATGTTGTTGTCGATGACGATATTCTCGCTTCCGGAGACACGAATGTTCATCTGCGTCTTTTCAAATACGGACGCCTCTGATTTCGGGACCTCCTTCGGCTTGACCGTCAGCAGCCAGCTCCTCCATTCAACCATCTTCCTGTAGCGGGCCCTGTTTATCTTGACGTCTCCGGTGATGCTCATCGCCTCGGTGGTGCCCTTGTAAAGGAGGTCCCCATTGAAATTCACCGTGAAATCCTTATCGAAAGTGGTCGTTATGTTATCCATATTTGCCTGAAGATAAAACCTCTTCACCGTAACGGCCTGAAGATAAACGATGCCGGATATGTTGACATTGCCGCCTCCTATCTTTCCCGATAAGTTCTCAAGGACCAGTCTGTCTTCGTCGATATACATATGCCCGTTCACCGAACTGATGTACGACGGAAAGTCCTTGAGACCAAAGGAGGCGTTATTCAGGTTCATCGTTCCTTTGATATTTGGCTTGTCCCACTTGCCCGTCACCGCAAGCGCAAAATCGGCATTGCCTTTGATGTATCCTATCTTCTTCGAAAGCCCCTTGAGGGGCGATAGAGATGAACTCCCTTCAAGGGATATGTCGTATTCCCTTCCTATGTCGATGCTGCCGCGGAGCCTGAATGCCGCAGCCCCGCTCTTTACGGTAAATGTCCCGATCGATACCTTCTTATTGTTGATTGCCGCCTGTATACGTGAGTCATTCGCAAAAGTCTGGCCGAACAACAGAAGGGTAACGTGTCCGATGTCCACCGAAGCGGAGACGTTGTTCCTGTCACCCTTCAACCCGACGCTGCCTTCCAGATTCAACTGCAGGTCTTCGGGCACCTCCTTGAGAAACATGCTCGCCAGGTAGTCGTATCTGCCCTGCTGGAACGTTACCTCGGCACTCCAGGGCAGCTTGTCATCAAACCGCCCTCTTCCTCTGATCTTCATCCTTTCGTTAAAAAGCGCGGCATTCAATGAGATATCCCTGTTCCTTATCGAAGCTGTTATAATGCCCGCGCCGACATTCTGCATCCTCGCACTGCCTCCCGCAATCTTCGCGCTGAATGACAAGTCAGGATTGTCAACAGTCCCCTGGCCCGACGATTCAACCGACAGGGCGACATCTTCTGGCAGCCTCTCAAACCCCATATCCCTGGCCATAAGCCTTTCGGAACTCGCCTTGTACGAGAATCTATTTCCAGACAGGAAACGCGCCTCTCCGTCAACCTGGGATCTGCCTTTAACCAGCCTGATATTCTTCAAAGACAGGCTGTGATTTGAATAAGCAAGCAAGGCCGAAGCTGCGTCAAAAGGCAC
>DATHCU010000431.1:0-5510 GCA_035319385.1 Thermodesulfovibrionales bacterium | reverse complement strand
ATGTCTCCCGGGATCAGCACGGGTTGGCCGGTTGCCCGATAGACCTCCGGCAGTTCTGGATGGCCGGGAGGGAATGCCCTCGTAGCACCCTTTCTATGGACGATAAGTTTCACCTTCTTTCCGTCTATTTCATGAGTTTCTATCTTTGCGATATTGTGTGCCACATCATAGACAAGAGACATCCCAAGTTCCCTTGGCGACAGGCCGAAGACTTTCATGAAGGCCTCTCTCGACCAATGCATGATGCACTGTCTGTTGGCCCATGCATAATTGGCGGCTGCCTTCATTGCTGCCAGATAATTCTGTGCTTCCCTGCTTTCGAAAGGAGCGCACGCCAGTTCCCTGTCATTAAGAGTTATCTTGTATTTTTCCGCGGCCCTCTCCATGACCTCAAGAAAATCGGTGCATACCTGGTGCCCGAATCCCCTCGATCCTGTATGTATCATCACTGTTATCTGATCCCTGAAAAGGCCGAGACTGTTTGCAGCCCTCTCATCATAAATTTCGTCGACATGCTGCACTTCGAGAAAATGATTCCCTGACCCGAGAGTGCCCTGCTGCGCCCTGCCGCGCTCATAGGCTTTATTGCTTATCAGCGAAGGGTCGGCGCCTTCAATGCAGCCACCTGACTCTATCCTTTCGAGGTCCCCCGCATCGCCGAATCCCTGTTCGACCGCCCATCGCGCCCCCTTCAGCAGGATCTTTTCTCCGGCATCTGGGCCCAGCCGCACCTTGCCCTTTGAGCCCACGCCCGAAGGCACTTCTGTGAAGAGGACACTGACGAGGTCTTTCATCCTCGGAGATACATCCCCCTTAACAAGGTTACTCCTCAGGAGCCGCACCCCGCAATTGATGTCATATCCGACGCCGCCGGGGGAAACGACACCGTTTTTCAGATCAAAGGCGGCAACACCACCGATCGCAAAGCCATATCCCGTATGAACGTCGGGCATAGCCATTGATGCCTTCACTATGCCGGGCAGAGAGGCCACATTCGCCACCTGATCTATCGCCTGTGTTTCGAGCTCCCTTTCGAGCCCCTCATCCACATAGATTATCCCGTTGACCCTCATCCCGGGTTTATAATCTGAAGGTATTTCTATCCTTTCAGCATCAATCCTTTTGATCTTTTCAGGAAGCATATGACTCCTCTTCTCATAGAACTGATAATTGAACTCCGCTCATATATCGAAAATAACGTCAATCTCCCACGTTTCCCGGACCTTTTCGATCCTCAGCCTGTGATACGTTGCGGCCTTGATGAGGAGCTTCCCTTCATGCCGCCCGGGATCAAAGTCCTCTCCCGAAACCTTTGATGTCAGCTTATTGCAGGAGAAAGAAACGACTTCGACTCTCTTGCCGATAAACCCGTAGGCATCGAAATGAAATATCAGTTCATTCAGCCATGAAACCAGAAGACCTTCAGATGACCGGCTTTCGACAGAGATGTCCAGGGTCCTCTTTTCAAGAATCGCATCCTGGTCAGCGACCAAGCTGTACATCCCGATCGCCGCATTGGCGAAAGCCTCTTGTTCAGTCCTTCCATAAGCCGTCAATCCTACGTCTCCGGATATGTCAAGAATTCGGAAGGGCTTCATAGAGACAGGATATCATCCGGGCCTTGAGGAGTCAATGCAGCCGGCTCGTTTTATTTTATGAATTGCCTGATAAGTCAGAGAGGATGCGTATAACGCCGGCCAGTCTGTTGGGAGAAAAACAAAGCCCCCCTGTGGGAAGGGGGGCTTGAAAAGACCTGACAATTGCAGTTGGTTATTAATCCTTTTTGCCCGGCGTTGCCTGCTTCGGGGCTTCCTTCTGTTCAACCGACGGCGCAGGATTCATCGGCGCCGTCTTGTTCTCTTCGCTGGGCGAAAGCTTTTCAAGCGCCTCTTTGTTGATCTCAACCTTGGCGCTCTTCTTCAGGTTTTCTATATACGAATCGAAGACGTCTTTCTGCTTTTCGGCTGTAATTCGCTGCATTATAGCGTTTTTGACTTTATCGAAATCCACGGGCTTGCCGTATTTCTTATCAGTGACTTTGATTATCTCATATCCTGCCTTTGTCTTTATCGGCTCACTGACTTCCCCTGGTTTCAGCTTTATCGCAGCAGCCTCTATCTCAGGGAGCACCTGGCCCGCTGAAAAATACCCGAGGTCTCCCCCGTTCTTTGCCGAAGCTGCATCGATCGAACTCTTCTTGGCAACTGCAGCAAAATCTTCGCCTTTCTTCAACCCCGCCAGGATCTTGTTCGCCTCAGCCTCTGTCTTGACCAGGATGTGACTGGCCCTGATCTGGCTGACCGATGCCAATTCACTCTTGTGCTTTTCATAGTAAGCCTTCGCGTCCTGGTCCGTAATCTTTGATTTTGTCTCTATCTCTTTTTCCAACAGCTGGGTTATAAGGGTGATCTTTTTGAAATCTTCGACTTTCTTCTTGAAGTCAGGGTCTTTATCAAGGCCTTTCTTTACCGCCTCCTGATAAAGAAGTTCTTTCTTCACCAGCTCGTCAAGGAATTTCTCTTTTCCGCCGGGACCCTGAAAGAACTTCTGTGCAAAATCGGGCAGACTCTTCATCTCCCTGTCGAAATCAGCCTGAGTAATTGTTACATTGCCGACTTTCGCGAGATAAGGCCCCGCCTTCTGTTCCCCTTTTTGCGCACACGAAGTCAGTACAAAAAAGAGAGCCGTAATTATCATTAGAACTGTAAACCTTTTCATCAAATCCTCCTGTCAATAATTGAATTTTATTGTTATAGCATAAGACACATTAATTTTGACACATATTTCTTTTTTGTGATAGAGTATCAAAATCAGCAATCTATGATTGCTTTTACCTATTGCAAATGACCCTCGGGAAATCACATAAATTATATCACAAGGCCCTTGAGCTGGTTCCGGGAGGCGTCAATAGTCCTGTGCGGGCATTCAGGGCGGTTGGCGGGAATCCAGTATTTATAGACAGTGGGAAAGGGTCTAAGATTTTCGATGTCGATGGCAACTGTTACATAGATTATGTACTTTCCTGGGGGCCGCTCATCCTCGGCCACGCACATCCGAAAGTCGTTAAGGGACTTCAGAAAGCCGCCGAGAGAGGAACAAGTTTCGGCGCTCCGACAGCCCTTGAGATTGAGCTTGCAGAACTCGTCCTGAGTGCGTACCCGTCCATGAACAAGATAAGGATGGTGAATTCCGGAACGGAAGCCACGATGAGCGCCATAAGGCTTGCACGCGGCTTTACGAAGCGTGACAAGATCATAAAGTTCGAGGGTTGCTACCACGGACATGCTGACGGCCTTCTGGTCAAGGCAGGTTCAGGGGCGACGACCTTTGGTGTGCCCGACAGTCCCGGCGTACCGAAGGCTTATGCGAAGAATACGATAACCCTGCCATTCAACGACGCAAAGGCGGTCAGAAGAATCATCGAGCGGGAGTGGAAAGATATTGCGTGTGTGATTCTGGAACCCGTTGTCGGGAATATCGGCTGCGTACTGCCGAAGCCCGGATTCCTAGAGGCGGTGCGGAAGATGACAAAGGCTCATGGCATTGTCCTGATATTTGATGAGGTCATGACAGGATTCCGGGTTTCCCATGGTGGAGCGCAGGAAAAATTCGGGATTGTACCCGATCTTACATGTCTCGGAAAGGTCATTGGCGGCGGGCTCCCTGTTGGCGCCTATGGCGGGAAGGAAGAGATCATGGACTTGCTTTCTCCCCAGGGTCCGGTCTATCAGGCAGGCACATTGTCCGGAAATCCCTTGGCAATGACAGCCGGAATCGAGACCCTGAAGATGCTCAACAGGAAAGGCGTCTATGAAACCCTCGAGCGAACAGCCTCTGTGCTGGAATCCGGTCTTGCTGATGCAGCCAAGACAGCGGGCGTGAAGACGAAGTTTTACAGGGCGGGTACGATGTTCTGCACATATTTCACTGATACCGATGTTGTCGACTATGCTTCTGCGAAGAAATCTGATGTTGAGAGATTCTCCCGTTTCTTCTGCTCGATGCTCGACAAAGGGATTTATCTTGCTCCCTCTCAGTTCGAGGCAGGCTTTATTTCTCTCGCACATTCCGTGAAAGACGTGGAGAAGACAGTGCGGGCGGCATATGAGTCGTTCCTGAAGATTAAATAACACCTGACAGCAGTTCCACGTTCCGGACAAAGCTGTTCAAACCGGCCTCCGTTGAGCAGTAATTTTCATCCCTATCTGTGTTAAAATTTAACGGAGGTCGCTAATGCCGGAAAAACCTGTTTTCAGACAACTCCTTGAAGCGAGCACGGTCGGGATGAATCTTGTCATCTCGACTTTCATCGGACTTGCGATGGGCTATGGAATAGACTATCTCCTCGGCAGATGGTTCGGCTGGCATACCAAGCCCTGGTTCACAGTGGTGTTCCTGTTTGTCGGTATTTTCGCTGGATTCAAAGACCTTTATATGATGGCAAAGAAAACTGGTGATCAATCTAATAAAAAGAGTTCATAGACAGGCGCTCATATTTCTCATTGTCGCTTCGGCGGTCACCACCGGCGTCGCAGCCATGAGCGGCATCTCAGACTGGAGAAAGATGCCTCACAGCGTTCTGATCGGCGGCCTTCTCGGGCTTGCCAACTTCAAGGGCCTTGCTTGGGGGCTAAAAGACTTTGCCGTATTGCAGAGGCCAAGCGGCAAGCTGATCTTCTGGAGTATGGTCAGGTTCTTCATCCTCGCTGCCATCCTGGTTGCGCTGGCGCTGATGCATCTGATAAATTTTATCGGAATCCTCATCGGGTTGACCGTTGTCTTTGCGCTGATACTTAAGGAAGGGTGGCGGCAGTTCAGGCAGTCAGCGGGGACCAAAGCTTAATTACCTCCTCGACGAACGTATCTTCTGAAATGTGCTCTTCTTCAATATTTCTTCGATCTCATTTCTTACTCTGATCCAAATAGGATGGATCCTGCATGTACTGCTCAGGCCGCAATTCTTCTTGCTCACGGTGCATTTATTCATGGCAACAGGGCCTTCGACAGCTGTGATTACATCATAAAGACTGATCTCACCGGGCTTTTTCGATAATCTGAACCCTCCCTGGATCCCCACGAAAGACTCAACAATGCCGGCCCGCGAGAGCTTCTGGACTATCTTTGCAAGAAAACTCTTCGGGACGCTCATCTCCCTCGCGATCTCGTCCACCATTATGACATCCGCATGTCTGCACGAGAGATAATAGACACATCTGATGGCGTAATCAGTCTCCCGTCTAATCTGCAACATACGCATCCCCTCCCTATAAGTCTGCCGGCAGAATTCTTCGATCTGTATCTGTGGTCATCAAACCGCTGCATTGCATTTCCCGATTTGAAGGATAGATATAATGAAGAAAGCTTTTATGCGACACTTTTATGCACCTTTAACACATCCTGCAATACATCGGTCGAAAGCATACTCAGGTTAAAAGTGCCATCAGGTGAATATGGCTTGATTTGCGCCGCGCTCAAAAGTTTCTTATATCTTATATCTACCCTTCCATTAT
>DATHCU010000430.1:0-3436 GCA_035319385.1 Thermodesulfovibrionales bacterium | reverse complement strand
CCGAGTCATGTATAACGGGGACTAGCCGGCGATATCAACGATGACCTCACGCTCTTCCATATCGACCCTGTCTATCCTGACCTTCAGTTCCTTGCCTATCGCAAAGATGCGTTTCGTATGCCTTCCGACAAGGGTCAGCGTTCGCTCATTGAACTGATAGAAGTCGTCCGTCATCTGAGAGATGTGCAGGAAGCCTTCGACAAAAAAGTCTTTGAGCCTAACTTTCATGCCATAAGCTGTAATGTTGACTATCTTTGCCTCAAACTCCCCGCCGACCTTGTCTCTCATGAACCATGCTCTCATCGCGGCAATGACGGCGCGCTCGGCGTCGTCGGCGCTTCGTTCCCTTTGAGAAGAGGTGAAGGCGATATCCGGCAGGATGCTCCTGAGTTCCTGGATCCTCTTGTCTGAAAGATGCTTCTTCTGCAGAACCTCCCTGAGAATCCTATGGACGACGAGATCCGGATAGCGGCGTATCGGTGACGTAAAGTGCGTATAGCACTTTGATGCGAGACCGAAGTGACCCGCGTTGATATGCGAATAGCGCGCCTGCTTGAGGCTCCGCAGTATCATATAATGGATAATCTCTTCCTCGGGGCGGCCTTTGACGGCCCGCAGAACCTCCGGGAAATCCCGGGGCTTCAGAGGATGTCTCAACTTGTAAACAGACTTGATGACTCTCGCGATATCCTCCATTTTCATGGTGTCCGGCTCTTCATGTACTCTGTAAAGCGATGGCGTTTCGAGCCCGCTAAGATATTCCGCAACAGCCTCGTTGGCCGCCACCATGAATTCTTCTATGATCATGTGTGCGAAGTTTCTCTCCGCTGAGAGGATGGCTTCGGGTTGCCCCTGTATATCGAGAAGGACTTCAGGCTCGGGCAGATCAAAATCAAGGCTCCCCCTAGAGAGTCTCTTGTTTCTGAGAATACCGCACAGTTCAGCCATCAACTCAAAATATCGCAGGAGATGATCGTATCTCCCGCGTTCGTGCCTGTCATTATCGATCAGGATTTTTTTCACCGAAGTATAGGTCATCCGAGCGTCGCTGTAGACCACGCTCGGATAGAACCTTGATGAGAGTCTGCCTCCGTTGCGGTCAAAGTCCATCTCTACGGTGAAGGCAAATCGATCTTCATCCGGCTTCAGACTGCAAAGGTCTTCCGAGAGTTCTTTCGGGAGCATTGGGATTACCCTGTCCGGAAAGTACACACTGGTTCCTCTCTTCCGGGCTTCGAGATCGATGCGTGAATTCCAGTCGATGAAGAATCCCACGTCTGCGATATGGACATAGAGAGTATAGCCGTGAGGAGCTGACTTGATGGAAACGGCATCGTCAAAATCTCTTGCCCTTTCACCGTCGATAGTGACTGTCGGAAGCGCCCTGAGGTCTTTTCTGCGGTGTGCATGAGGCATCTCATCCGGTTTTAGCCTGTAGAGAAGCTTTGCCTCATCGTGAACGTTTTGGAGGAACCTCCTTGGAAGGCTGAACTCATCGAGTATGGCCTCGACCTCGGCCTTCGGATCTTCCGGCTTTCCGAGTACCTTGATAACCCTTCCAACAGGCGGCTTCCGGTCTTTTGGCGGGGTCACAATTTCGGCGATTACGGTGTCGCCGTTTTTCGCTCCGCCCCTGTCGCCAACCGGAATAACAAGATCAAAATGCATCAATCTGTTTTTGGGTTTGACATACAGCCCTGTCTTTGAGATCTCCAGCCTTCCAGCAATCCTGGTGTGGACTCTCTCCAGGATCCTGACTATGCGGCCCTCACGTCTCTGCCAGTTCTCTATCCGGACTAGCACCCTGTCGTTGTTCATCGCTCCCATGGTTGCCCATGCAGGAATGAATAAGTCTCTCTCGCCGGGCTTCTCCAGTATTACAAAGCCATAACCTTCTTTATGGGACTCGAAGTAACCGTTTGCCAGGCTCATGTCCTCTGCCGGGCCGTACAAGCCTTTGCGGTTGAGGACAATGTCTCCGGAGCGTACCAGGTCTCTCAGGTTTCTTTTCAGGGACCGGGCTTCCTTGTGGCCCAGTCCGAGAAGGGAAACCATCTCTTTGAAATTGACCGGCCTTCTAGTTTTTTCCTTAAAGAAAGAGAGGATGTCGTCTCTCTCTATCATCAAATATCCATCCTTTGGGTTTATTATATCAGGTAAATGAAAAAAGACCTGCTCTTGGAGAACGTAGTCGATGTGGAAACGTCATGGCGAAACAGGCATGAGAAGATCGGCGGTCAGGAGTCAGAAGGAGCATGTGTTGCAGATGCTAACAAGGCCAGATTTAAGCAATATCATGTTTTTCTTGACAAAATAGCTGCTTTTTGATAAAAAAAGACAAAGGGGATAAATCAGATGAAGAAAACAGCCATCACGATATTAACCGCATGTTTTGTTTTTTCCTTAGGTTCTATTTTGTTCGCGGAAGAGACGTTGAAAGATGATATCAACAAAGGTTTCAGGGAGACAAGAGATATCTGCCCTGTTGTGAAGAGGCTGCTTTCCGAAGGTATGAATACAAAAGACGTGACAAAAGAGTGCATTCAGCTGGGCTATGATGCGTGTCTTGTCGTGCGGTGCGCGGTAGAAGCTAATGGAAATCTTCAGCAGATTCTTACCGGTGCTATCGAGGCAGGCGCGACCTCCGATGTTTGTTCGAGGTGCGCTATTCAAGCCGGAGCTGATGCAAAAGATGTTGCCAAGGCTTTGGAGACAGGTCTTGGTTATAGTTCACCCGTGGCAGCTGCCCTCAATCCCACGGGGATCAACCTCCCGGGCGGCACCCCTGCGGGCAGAAATATTAGTTCCTCAGGATTTTAGCGACTTCCCCTCAGTCTTTCAGGTGAGTTTCAACATACTGCGCCAGGACTTCGTGTATCTTTGTGGGTGTTGAAATCCCGTAGTAAAAATCTACTACCACATGCCCTATCTCATGGGCCAGCACGCCGAGTTCGACATCTCTTACCGAAAGGTATATGGTCTTGTCCCGGGGAGAATAGAAGGCAATATAGTCCACTGTCCTGCCGTATTTTCTTCTGAATACATCCTGAACCTCGCTTTCGGACGACAGTAGGATTACATTAAACCTCAGTTCTTTCGGATACATCTCGAGAACGGTCTCCACCCGTTCTATGAGTACATCCAGTTTGTTTGCAGCCTCGTCGGCTGCTGTTATCGAGGCCTTATTCCGGAGCAGATACGACAGGCTGCCAAGGGACATTTCTTTGTTGAATCTGCGGACCTGATCATCGCTGGAATAGATTATTGTTGTGTACCTGGACTTCAGTTCACTTGCTGCAGGGACAGAGGAGAAAATACAAAGAAGAATTCCGGAGAGGACGATTTTTGTTAATATTTTCATGCATATTTGCCTTAAGACGCCAGTAATCAATGTTCAAATCTATTTATCGTCTTTTAAGGTAAATTTCTGAAGTAT
>DATHCU010000429.1:0-5403 GCA_035319385.1 Thermodesulfovibrionales bacterium | reverse complement strand
CCTTTACGGCATACCGGCGGATATGGATTCGTTCATGCGCCTTGCCGAGCGCTATAAGTTATACATCATTGAGGATGTTGCGCAGGCACAGGGTGCCAGGTACAAAGGCAGGAGGGTCGGCTCAATCGGCGAGGCGGGATGTTTCAGTTTCTTTCCGTCCAAGAATCTGGGCACGTTCGGCGACGGAGGCGCTGTCGCT
Source organism: Thermodesulfovibrionales bacterium (assembly GCA_035319385.1). Classification (GTDB taxonomy): domain Bacteria; phylum Nitrospirota; class Thermodesulfovibrionia; order Thermodesulfovibrionales; family SM23-35; genus DYFC01. The sequence goes on along the minus strand of DATHCU010000429.1, from coordinate 5,204 downwards.
TCCGGGAATCCCGACCTCATAAATAAAGTGCGGATGCTCTCGGACCACGGGAGGCTTGACAAGTTCAGTCACGTGATTCTTGGAACCAACAGCCGTCTCGATACCCTCAAGGCCGCTCAACTGTCGATCTGTCTGGACCATCTTGATGAATGGAACGACAGCAGGCGCAAGACAGCAAGTCTCTACGATGAACTGCTCCGGCCGTATCCTGAAATTGTCAGGCCTCAGGTACCGGACGGATGCGAAGCAGTCTGGCATCTTTATGTTATTCGCTACAGCCGTCGTGACGACCTCAAGTCATTCCTGAATGAACATGGTATCAAGACAGGTCTGCACTATCCTCTTGCTCTTCATCGGCAGCCTGCCTATGGATACCTGGGGCTGGGAGATGGCTCCTTCCCCCATGCCGAAGCTGCCTGCAGGGAGGTACTGTCTCTTCCGATGTTTCCTTTTATGAGGACCGAAGAGGTTGAAGCTGTTGCAAAGGCGATAGGCCTTTTTTTCGAGAAGGGGGGCAGATAATCTGATATGGCCTCATCCGATATAGAGCTTTCCGTTGTGATTCCCATATATAATGAGGAAGAGAATATCGGGCCTCTGCTTGAGGAACTCTTCCCTGTTCTCAAGAATACGGGCAGTAAGTTTGAAGTTTTATGCGTGGACGATGCTAGTACCGACACGAGTCTGTCGGTGCTGAAGGCAGAGCAAAAGAAGTATCCTGAACTCAGGATTATCCGCCATACCATCAACTCCGGGGAGAGCGCTGCCGGCGCAACCGGGTTTTCAAATGCGAGAGGCGGCGTTATTATCACGATAGACGGGGATCAACAGAACGATCCCGCGGACATACCTGACCTTCTTAATGCCCTTAAAGGCGCGGACGCTGTCTGCGGTGTTAGGAGAAAACGGGAGGACGATTGGGTCAAGCGTGTGTCATCACGCGTCGCCAACAAGTTTCGGAACCGGGTGACGGGAGATGAAATATCGGATGCGGGGTGCACTTTCAGGGCGCTGAAGGCTGATACTCTCAGGGAAATCCCGGTCTTCAACGGGATGCACCGTTTTCTTCCCACGCTCCTCAGACTCCAGGGACACAAGGTTGTCGAGATCCTCGTGAACCACCGCCCGAGGACGCGCGGCGAGTCCAAATATGGCATAGGCAACCGCATGTTCAGGGGCCTGGTCGACTGTTTCGCGATAAGATGGTGGCGAAAGAGATGTGTACCTGCCAATCGGACAAATTCAAACAACGGAAACAGATAACAGTGTCCGCACCTGAAGCTCAGGATAATTTGGTCCAGCCTTTATCAGAAAAAAGAGAAGGCAGCCCGTATATTATTAAGACACTCATTCTGATCGTTGTCCTTGCGGGGTCGCTTGCAGCAGTCCGGTTTTCTCCCATCTGGCACTACCTGGACCGTTCGAATATCTATCTGATCCGGGACGAGCTGACGGCGTTGCATTCTCTGGCACCTCTCGTATTCCTTGCGGGCGGGGCTGTGGTTATTGCTATGGGCGTGCCGCGCACCATCATCAGCATTCTGGGAGGGGTAGTTTTCGGCTTTCTCTTCGGTACTATCCTTGCGACTGCGGCTGCCTTTGCGGGCTCTGTTGTTGTAATCTGGTTGACCCGTGTTCTTGGGCACCCCCTTTTTCATCAGAAGATCGGTCATCGGCTCAAGGCTATCGAAGGCCATCTGCGGGACAATGGTTTTGTCCTCGTTCTGATCCTGAGACAGCTGCCTCTGCCGAGCATGCTTATTAATGTGCTTATAGGACTTTCATCCATAAAGACCTCTGCTTATGTCCTTGGTTCCGTCATCGGTCTTGTGCCTGAAGCTGCTGTCTTCGCATTGTTCGGCAGCAGCGTCCGCGATGATTTTGCGTTAAGAATATCCCTGGCCTCATTGTGCCTGGTTCTGCTTATCATCGGCATAAGGATCTATTTCCGGAGATCTCCTCTGGCGCGGGAATTATCACAGAATTTGACGAGGGACAAGGGTTAAGAAAGATGAAATACTAAGGCTCTGAGTAAGACACACAATAATCTTATCTATAAATTCTGTGCATCATGAAAGGACATGCGATGAAAATCATGCAGATCGGCACCGGGCGCTGGGGATCGAATCACCTTCGCGTATGGAGGAGTCTCCCGGTCGAACTTTACGTAGCAGAAGTCTCTGAAGCGGGAAGAAGCAAGTGTATTGAGGCTGGGGTTCCCGCGGACCGGCTTACAGAAGATTATCGGAAGTTTCTTGATATCGTCGATGCCGTTGACGTGGTCACCCCCGCATCGACTCATCACCGGATCGGGATGGAAGTCCTTGGGAAGGGGAAGGATATCTTCATGGAGAAGCCTGTCGCGGAGACGGCATCTGAATCCCGTGAATTGGCTGAACTGGCCTTAAGCAAGTCGTTAATCTTACAGCCGGGCCACATCTTCCGGTATGACCCTGCGGCGGATTTCATCAGAGAGTACATCGACGGCGGCCATATGGGAAGCATCCAGTCGATGTGGGGTTCATTCTGCGGCTTCAAGCGGCCGCGTTCGGACGGCGGCGTTACTGTCTCGGATGCCATCCATTTTATAGACTTCTTTAACAGCTTGATGGGAGGACTGCCCGTGAAGGTCCTGGCAAGATGCAATGACATCCTGGGGCGAGGGATGGATGACATGTCGTGGATATGGATGAGCTATGGCGATACGTCCGCAATGGTTGAGGCGAACTATTTTTCTCCCGAGAAGAAACGCCTTATTACGATCATCGGTGAGAAGGCCACGATTGTGTGCGACTTTGCCTCTTCGCAGGACAAGATAAGGATTCATCGTAACCGGCATATTCTGGACAACAACACTTGGAAGACTGTTGGAGGCGAAATAATCAGCCAGGAGATCCTGCCGGCTGAACCGCTTCTGCTTGAGTTGAAGGACTTCCTGAGATGTGTGGAGACCAGATCAGTGCCGAAGGCAACTGCAACAGATGGAGCAGATGCGGTTGCGATCGTTGAGGCGGCCATGAAATCACAGCAGCAGGGTAGGGAGATAACCCTTTAGCGGTTCCAAAAATATCGCAAAAAAAAGACTTGACAAGCGTCGCAGAATGCGATATAAATGAAGTAAGAGCGAGCTTACCAAAAGTGGTGGACTTGCTCCTCTCAAACCCGGAGAGAAGGTTGTAAGGTCGAAAGACGTAGGTTTTAGATTGGAAGAGTCTTAAGCTGTATGTCTCAGGATGTACAATCTTCCGGGATTACGAGAGGAAGCAAGCACCACTTTTTTATTTCCTTTCCGAAATCATTAGTGTAGCCTGCCTTCGAAGGACACGGGCCGATCCTGTCCAGCCCGATTTTTTTAAGCATGAAATAATCTTGCTGCGAAAAATGACGCGCATAGAGTATCTCCTCATCTGATCCGTTCCAAATTGTGCATTTCGTGTTATCGAATAAAAACAATGTGGTATGGACGCGAACGGGGGTTATATCCCGGCTATTGGTTCACCTGGAAAACGGTTGCATCACTCTTCCGCCGTGGACTCGAGTTAACAAATGATGGAAATATTAACATCAGATGCATTCGATTCAATCCTATCCGGTATAATTCCAGAGAAGGGAACTGACTCAGCATCATTCATGAATTCCCCAATGAGCCGGGCAGACGCCGTGCAAGAGCGGCCTTGTCGCGAAGGCTTTGGGGATTCCCCGGATGTTCTGATTTCGGTATCGTCCGGGGGGCAGAATTTGATGCCGTATTTATATAGTATTTCACGCTTTTGTAACATGCGGGCTGAGAGTCCTTCACCGGGTAATCAGGATATGAACAAGATTCATGATCTGCTGAGACAGCAAATTGACACGCATCTGGGGAAACAACCGTCCTTCTCACCGGAGTTTCGCAGCCTTTTCAATGCAGTAAACGCGGATTATATCCGGTTTGATGCGGACAGGGCGGTGCTCAAGAGGGCTCTCGACGTGAGTTCGCAGGAACTTGCTGAGGCGAATGAAGAGATGAGGGCGCTCATCCAGTCTTTTCCTGATCTGCTCTTCAGGATAGACTCGGCAGGCAAGATTCTCGATTACAAAGTTGGGAGCGAGAAAGTCTTATATGCCCTGTCCGAGAATATCATAGGCAAACGAATACAAAGTATCCCGGTCAGAGATGTCAGCATGAAATTCAGGAGTGCCATCGGAAAGGTCCTTACGACAAAGAAGATTGTGGGGATAGAGTATTCTCTCTCAAAGGGAAGGCATGAATACTATTATGAGGCGCGGCTTTCTCCCCTGCCCGATGACCAGATTATGGTGATTATAAGAGATATCACCGACAGGAAGCGCGCTGAGACTGCCCTAAAGGCCAGTGAAGAGAAATACAGGTCTCTCATCGATAATATCAATATAGGCGTATACAGAAGCACACGCCTCCGCTTCCTGCAGGCGAATCCAGCCATGGTAAAAATCTTCGGCCACAACTCTCTCAAGGAGTTCCTGACCGTTCCCGTGGCTTCACTGTATGAGAATCCGGAGCACAGAAAGTCCTTTACGGAGAAGATTCGAAGACAGGGATTTGTCAAAAACGAGATACTGAAGCTGAGGAGGAGAGACGGTTCGTCCATCTGGGGCTCTGTGACCGCCAGGGTCCAGTATGACGACAACGGGGCGATCAGATGGATAGACGGAGTCATAGAGGATATTAGCGAGCGAAGATCAGCTGAAGAGAAGATAAAACAGAGCGAAGAACGTTTCAGGTCACTGGTTCAGAACTCATCGGACATAATCACATTGCTCGACAAGAAAGGAAAGATATCATATGTGAGTGCGTCCGTACAGCGCATACTGGGGTATTCGCCCAAAGAATTAATCGGCAGGAACGCATTTGAGTACGTGCATCAGGACGATTTAACGCGAGTTAGCGAGGCATTTGTAAGGGTGGTTCAGAGCCCTGCTCTCAAATCAACCACTGAATTCCGTTATAAACACAAGGATAATACATGGAGGATGCTCGAGGCCACAAGCAGCAACCAGGCAGCCAATCCCGCAATAAGCCACGTAGTTGTCAACTCGCGCGATATTACAAAGCGCAAACATACGGAAGAAGAACGGGAAAAGTTGAGGACGCAACTACTGCAGTCACAGAAGATGGAAGCAATAGGTCAGTTTGCCGGCGGCATTGCTCACGATTTTAACAATATCCTGACGGTGATTATGGG
>DATHCU010000428.1:0-5267 GCA_035319385.1 Thermodesulfovibrionales bacterium | reverse complement strand
GCAATGACACGCCCCTCCTGAACAAGAACCGCCCCGACAGGCACCTCTCCTTTGTCAAAGGCAAGCATAGCCTCTTCCAGGGCAAGCCTCATGAAATGGACATCTTCGTCAATCGCCATAATCATCTATTTTAACGCGTGTCATTCATGAATTTCTTGCAGGGCTGATGCTGTGTGAGAACAACTTTGCGTCGAAAGCCTTCGGGATTCGCCGGGTAGAAGGCACTGCAACTGTCGTAAGGTCTGCGGCAGTTATATTTTGAATCTCTGAATCTCTGTAAAAAGGGTCCTGGCGTCTGCGCTTAGGGCGCCGATACTTCCTTCCATGTCTCTCGACGATGTCATAAGTTCTTCCGTTGCCTTCTGGATTTGCTTCATTATGTTGACGATCTCGTCACTCTTCTGCTTTTGGATATTTATACCCGAATTTATCTGCTCAGCCTGAGCGGACACGTTTTCGGCCACCGTCGAAAGCTGCTTGTTGCTCCTGGATTGTTCCTCAGTCGCAAGCATGAGCTGCTCAGATCCGTTCTTGATCTTTTCCGTAATCTCCAGTATAAAACTGCTGCCCTTCATTTGTTCCCCTGTCGCATAAGATATGTGTTTAATCTTTTCTGATATCTGCCTGAAGGTATCCGTCATTCCCTTGATAACTCTTGTTTGTTCAGCGGTAGCCCTCTGTATCATTTGTGACATCTCTGTGGAGGCCTTTGAACTGTCAAATATGCTATTAAGCGCGTCCTTTGCCTCCCCGACAATCAAAACTCCTCTTTCAACGGTCTTAAGGCCCTGAGAAGCTGCCTGGGCGCTCAGGGTTGTCTCTTTCTGAACAGCTGTGACAATTTCCACAATTTCTCTCGTCGATAAAGAGGCTTTATCAGCAAGCTTCTTGATCTCCTCGGCAATGACCGAAAAACCGACTCCATGTTCTCCCGCCTGGGCGGCTTGTATAGCCGCATTCAGTGACAGCAGCGCCGTTTGATCCGTTATCTCGCCCAAGACACTCAGTATGGTTTCTATTTCTTTGGACCGAATCTCCAGGCGATTTGTCGTCTCGGATATAATATCCATGCTCCGTTTGATATCTTCCATTCCTTCAATGGCCTTATGTATTGAGGCCAGGCCTTTCTCAGAAGCTTCGCTGGAGACCTTGTGTGCCAGAGCAACCGATCTTTCGGCGTTCTGATGAATCTCTTTAGTTGTAGATTCGACCTCGCCAAGGTTTGCAGTGCTGTCGTCGGAAGACAAAGACAAGACCTTTATGCTTTCCGCCACATTCCTGATCGAGGCGATCATTTCAGATATGGATGCGGCCGCATCCTGCGAAGTCGAATTGTAGATCTGAGCACTCCCGGCGATACTGGATACCGACGAACTCATCTCAACAATGGCGGCTGAGGCGTGTATAGCGGAATCATGAAGGCTCTCGGCGCTCTCGAGGATAGAGGATATTATGGTATTCATTTCCGCAGTATATTGCGCGCTCTCCCTTATCGCGTTTCTCTGCAGATCCACGATTTTCAGAACACTCTCCGGAGATTCGGTGATATGTTCCGCAACCGAAGATACATTCTTTACGAGATTCCTTATCTTCAATAACATGTTGTTGAAATTCAGCGCTATCCTATCTATTGCTTCCGCCAATGTTGCTATTTCGTCGCTTCCGGTTTTCCTCAGCTTCACTGTCAAATCCCCGTCAGCAATCCGGGTTGCCGCCTTCTCCATCTCCGCAACGGGACCTGTTATGAATCTTGCAATTGCAGTATAGATGAGGGTCCCGAATAGCAAGAAGCATAGGACAGTGACGCCGACCGACCACAGGAGCAGCCTGTAGAGCTGTTTATTGATAGCGACGGATTTCACCCCTATCCTGAAGATCCCCATCTTCCCTCCCTCGGAAGTGAGAAGCGGGATAGCAATGTCATAGAAGCCCCCCCATTTTTGTATCGACAACTCTTCTGAAGTCAGGGCCTTCAGAGTTTGGGCATCCTTATATACCTTCCCCAAATATTCCTTGTCATTGTGGTAAAGGATGCGGCCATTCGTATCCAGAACCATGGCATAGCCTATTGCACCGCCAGCAGCCAGATCCCGCAATTTTTCATTGATTCCTGCGTTCTCAATCGCAATCCCGAAAGAAACTACGGCGGTTATTTCCTTTATCAGAGCTTTACTCGCCGAGATAGCGTTAGTCAAAACAGAATCCTTGTGATTCTCGTACGATATGTAGGTCAGGATCGCCGTATTCATGCTGATGGCGAGGAAAAGGATGCCTGCGGTCATCAGCATGGCTCTCTTCTTAAGGTTCATATTCATGTCACGGATATTCAAAAGCGCACCTCAACACTCTGCTCATAGATCGCGTATTGTGCCCTGGGCATTCCGCGGTTCGACAAGAAATCCCGGGTGAAATACCGCACAAGGACCACTCGCAATTCTCATCAGTGTTCCTGTTTACCGTTGATTAATTCCAAACTACCTTATAAATTATAGGGAAATGCCCTGTGGAGTCAATCCTGCTGACGCGGGATGCCTGCCGCAGATCCCAGAGGAGGAACACTTTGACCGAGAACGATTTAGGATTGTTCAGGCAGTGGTTTTCGAATTTCTGCAGATCGTTCCACAGCGACAATGCAGACGACCAGAAGAACATAATCCTGAAAGAAAAGCATACCTTCAATGTGTGTGAAATCATGCGACAGCTTGCTGAAGGGCTGTCTCTGAACCACAACGAGACCCTTGTCGCTGAGAGCATCGCCTTGTTTCATGACATCGGGAGGTTCCCGCAATATGCAAAATACAAGACCTTCAGGGACAGTGTTTCTGTAAATCATGGCCTTCTCGGTGCTGAGACGCTTGTCGAAAACAACGTCCTCAAAGACCTTCCGGCCGATGAGTGCGAGTTAATCATCGAGTCCGTCAAATTCCACAATGCATTCTCGGTTCCCGTGAAGGAGAGAAAGGAGATAGAGACATTCATCCGTTTGATTCGGGATGCCGACAAGCTGGATATATGGAGGGTCTTTCTGGATTACTTTAAAGGCCCCCTGGAAGACAGGGCGTCTGCCATTACGCTGGGGCTGAGCGACACACCCGAATATTCGCAGGAGGTGCTTGAACATATCTGCCGCAGAGAGACGGCTCCCCACCTGCATGTGAAGACGGTGAACGACTTCAAGATCCTTCAGCTCTCATGGGTCTTTGACCTGAATTTCGCCCCGTCTTTCAGGATTCTATCGGAGCGTGACTACATAACCAAACTTGCTTCACTTCTCCCGAGGACAGAGGAGATCAGGCAGGCCGTGACACTTGTGAAAGAGTTCGTGCGGCTTCGGGTGAACTGAAGTCCCGCTCATAAGCTCAGGTCTTGCTCCAGATATTTCATTCCAAGCTTTAGCGGTATGTAAAATGCAGCCGCATTAATCAGCAGAGCGGACACCCCTCCCAGCAGAAACTGGACTTTTTCCGGGATACCGATTTCGGCCTCCATGAGAATTGTGCGCCTGTAAACGAAGAAGCAGTACGCCTCGATAGCAACTGTCAGCAGGACGACGAGAAAGGCAACGAGCATAAAGAACATGCCTCCCGGCCCCATCGAGATCGCTGCAACATTCTCATGTTTGAATTTTGGATACATAGCGCCCATTCCTATGCCGAGTCCGCTTATGGAAATGCACAGGAGAAGAGTCGTGGCAGCCGACAGAATCGACAGGAAAGCATCTATACGGATCGCGGCATTTGCGATGATAACTACTGCGAACAGTACGCCTGTTACCGGCAAGAACCCGAATAGAAACTTGGAGATTAGCAGGCTCTTCACAGTTACGGGCGATGTCCTGATTATCCAGAATGCCATACCTTCAAGACTTACAGAGGAGTAGAGAAACCGGGAAGCAACCGCCGAAAGCACAAGCCCCGCCATCAGCATATTGATGAGAACAAGAAACTCCTTCATGAATGGGAAGGCATCCGAAAGCGTGTCCGCCGGGAGGGCCCTGAAATTATACACGTAGATGAGGATAAGGGCCCCGATGATGAAGAGCTGTGACCACTGGCCGGGGTCCCTGAAGAATATCCTGAGGTCCTTCCACCAGAAGGCTATGAATTTGGCAGGATACGATCCCGAGGAAATCCGTATCATGGGCAGCGATGAAGGCACGATTCTTTCGAGGTTTCTTTCGTACAGCATCCTCCCGGAGACCGCTGAAATCACAAGCAATATCGCACCCGCCCCGACAGACAGCAGTGGGTAGAGGACTCCCGGAGATTCGCCGCGAAGAACAGGCATGAGAGATTCGGTCATCCAGAAGCCGGGCAGAAAATGGGAGTCCGTTCTGATCTTCAGAAAGGAAAGAAAGAACTGTTCGTCTCCCTCAGTGCCTGCCGACCAGCGGCTTCTGAACAGCAGGTAGACTGCCATAAATAGCATCAGCCCAGCGGCGAAGAACAACATTCGCATCCTCTTCGCCGAAAAGATCCTTGTGAGCAGATGGGACAGGATTATTCCCAGGCCTCCGGAGATCAATACAAAAGGCACAAAGGTGAAGATCAGGACGAGATAAAAGATGACCGGCGCTCGATAATTCAGACCATACGCAATAAAGAAAGGCGGCATGAACGAAAACACCATCCACGACGAGTTTGTCATAGTCTCTATGGTCTTCAACCTGATAATGTGCCTGACCTTGACGGGGCTGGACATGAGAAGCGGCAAATCCCTGGAAATATAGAAAGCGGACAAAGCGGTTATCACATTACTGAGTATCAGAAAGATACTGAGCCCGAAGAAGGTTACCGACAGGAGTTTTCTCGACAGTATCTCACCGAAGAAAGGGATACCCCTGACAAAATCAAGCACCCTGTAGGTGCCTTCATAGAACCCTATCCACAGGAGCAGCCCTATGAGGAGAAAAGGCATTCTCTTCAGAACGGCCTTCAGAGTCAGCGAATTTCTGACAGACATGATCTTAGGGGCGAGCAGCAGAACGGTCGGGGTCAAGATGTCATCCTGATGAAAAGGTCTTCAAGCCCGCCCTCCTTGACGAGCTCTTCCTTCGTCCTGAGACCGGCGAGATGCCCCTTGCTGATGAGCCCCACCCTGTCACAGAGTTCCTCCGCAATATGCAGGCTGTGAGTCGCGAGAAAGATGCTCACGCCTTCGGCCCTGAGGCCGAGGATGACCGTCTTTAGCATCCTTACGCCAAACGGATCCAACCCCACAAAGGGTTCATCAATAATCAGGGCTGGTGGATCATGTATCAGAGCTGA
>DATHCU010000427.1:0-17746 GCA_035319385.1 Thermodesulfovibrionales bacterium | reverse complement strand
TATTCGGAGTGCTGATGGGTGCCGGCGGCGGGTTCATCCTAAATCCCCTGCTGGTATCGATATGGCCTTTGCCTCATACCGTAGTAGCCGGCACCGTTATGCCCACGGTCCTCTTTTCTCAGGCGAGCGGCATATACAACTATTCCAGGATTAAATTCATCAACTGGAAACTGGGGACAAGCATAGGGCTCGCGATGGTTGCGGGAGCATTTATTGGACCCAAACTGACCGAGATGATCACCCTTGATCAATTCAAATTCATCTTTGGCTGGATACTCGTTATTCTGGCGGTTCTCATGTTCTGGCAGACAACGCCGGGCTATATTTCCAAGAACAAGAAGGAGCAGGCTATTCTAAAGGAGTTCAAAAAGAAGGCAGAAGAAGCCAAAGTCAATAAGGGCTAACGGAAAGGAGATAAACCATGATAGTAGAATTCTGGGGACAGGAGTTTAAAGTAAACCTGATTTTCGGATGTCTGGGCGGATTCATAATCGCCGTTGCCTCATCAATGTTCGGATTTGGAGGGGGCCCCTTTATGGTTCCCCTCATGACCGTGGGCTTGAGACTACCGATGTTTGTTGTTGTAGGGAGTTCCCTGCTGGCAATCGCTTTCAACACACTGACGGGTTCCATACGTCATTATCAGTTCGGAAATTTTGATTTCATGCTGTTCGCAATAATGTTTCCTGCGGCGATACTTGCAGGCTTTATCGCGCCTCAAATTGCAAAAAGGATAAGTCCCCTCTGGGTCAAGAGGGTGGCGAGCGCAGGACTGATTATCCTTGCAATGAATCTTTTAGGGGTGTATTAGGCAGGAAGCGTGCAGGGGCTTCCATTCTGAAGGAATGCTGAAATAACTTAAATAAAGGAGCAGATGATATGTCAAACAATATTTCTTACAAGGATATGCAGAAGATTCTGATGGATGAACTCCGTCTTTTGCATTATCCGATTGCGTTGAAATTCATTTTTAAGGATGAAGAACTTGAAGACTTTATCAAGAATGTATCGTATTACGAGGCTGTAAAGCCCCTCACTTTCTGTCAGGTCGAGATCGCCGCCCGCATGAAGAACCAGACAGTCCTCGGGATGAAAGGAAGCATAGGTTGCAGCAACGCTGCTTTTGTCTTTGGATGGAAGGCATACGATGATGATGAAGTCAAGAGTCATCTGAAATATGTCAAGGACTGGGATCAGGCAGTAAGGTTTGTAAAGACAAAGCCGCGGCTCCCGGAAGGCGCAATGAAAGCATTCATCGTCTCACCGCTTGCCGACGCATATTTCCCCCCTGATACGGTTCATTTCTATTGCGATAATATGCAGGCTTATCATCTTTTGGTCGATTATATGTCTGCGATGGATGTACACCCGCTTCATTCGAACTTTACAGTAAATTCGGCTGCGTGCGGTGGAAATGTTTTCTCCTATCTTGAAAAGACAGCGAATCTTATCACAGCCTGCAGTGGCACATATAATTCGGGGAAAATGGAGAGAGGCGAAATTAACGTGATAATTCCGGGTGAGCATATTGAAGCAACGGTGCAGAGACTCCTTGATCGCATCAAGAATCTCGGGAGTGCATCCCTTACGAGACCGGGCGATCATTTCCCCGGGGCAGATATATGCAAGAACTGTCCAATGATCATCTTCAGAAAGAAGAAAGAGGTGACTGTCCCCTGACAGCGGACAATGACTTGATAAGGACTGGTAAGTCGTTGATGTTATTGGTAGGCGATGCTGGTATCGAAACAGCGATCCCTTCCGTGTGAAAGCGCACCAATTATTTTCAACGTTTACCAGTCTTTACTAGTTTTATGAAGTTTTCAGAATACAGGCCGAAAAGCTTCTCTCTGTTTACCGGGATTTTTAAGGACCCTGAAACGTCACTGCCAATGTGTATGTCGCGCCTGCGGCGGTATTTTTACCGTATATTTCGGGGGTGTAACTGGCTTCCAGTCCCCATCTCTTTGAGAGTTTATACCCAAAGGTCAAATCGAGCTTGCCCAGATCAAAATTATTGGTGATCGTGGGGTTGCCGGAATTATCGAAGTGCTCGCCGTTATCCAAGCTGTAAATCCCATCCAGCTTGACTCGTCCGTAGAACTCTTTCGTGAAGTCCATGCCGAATTCCAGTAAGTATCTCAATTCATCGGAAGGGTCCTGCAGTCGCCATCTGTATCCGAGTTCGAGATTGCAGTAACCGTGGATATAAGGATATAGCGAATGTCCGTAGAGCAATCTGAGTTCAAGGTCAACCTGACCGTTTCCGAGAGGGAGGTCGTCATTCCTATTATATGCCCATGGAATCTTCACCAGTGCCTGAGTGGAGAGAATGCCCTCCGCGAGCTTCATCACCTGGACCTTTGCGCCAAGATCAATGTCGCCGATACCCTGTGTTTTCTGTTTGAGGGTATCATCCTCTTTCTTTATTGCCTTGTAATAGACGGAATTAATGATGCTCAGGTTATCCAGCAGTCCGTATTCAACGTAGTTGCTGATATTCATATCTCTGAATTTGCCGTTGTCCGTGAAGTCAGTCCTGGCGCCATGTTTATCGAACTGATCATCGGCAGAATAATAATTAAAGGCCGCTCTGTCGTAAAGCTGTCCCTTTTGCATTGTCCACGCCCCGGCAAAACAGATGCCGGAAGATGATAGAATAAGCAGATTGATGAATACGATGCTGAATATTACTTTTCTCACAGATGGTGTCCTCCTTCTAAAAGACAACATAATCGCGGAAAGTCATTTCAGAGATCAGGCCATGTCTTTCCATCCGGGGTGTCTCATCGGCAACCCCGCGCAAGGCAGAATCCAACGAGTCGGCTTATTACAGAATGTTTAAAACATTAATGCTACACAGTAAATTTACAGTTACCGTGCGCTCAAGATCAAATAGATAATCAGGATGCGTTCGCCTTCATATATTCAGAATTTCAATAGACAAAAGACAGGCTGATTATGCTATAGATATAAGGATGTTCTTACCGGATTTCAATCTCTGGGCAACTATACATTTCACGGCCTTGTTGGGCCTCTCGCTTTACGGATTGCACAGGCTCTGGTTGATGTTCAGCTGGCGCCGCGAGAAACAGAAAGAGGATTCGGAAAAATTCAATATTTCATTCTTGCATTCAGGAGAGTGTCCATTTGTGACTGTTCAACTCCCTCTCTATAATGAAAGGTTTGTGGTGGCCCGACTTCTGAATGCTGCGGCTCAAATCCAATGGCCGAAAGACCGGCTCGAAATACAGATACTCGATGACTCAACCGATGATACGAAACAGATTGTTGACGAGCGGGTGAAATACTGGCGCCAGAAGGATGTGGCGATGCGCGTCATAAGGAGGACAGACCGGTCAGGCTTTAAGGCTGGCGCATTGCGGCATGGCTTATCTCAGGCTGCCGGTGAATTTATCGCTGTCTTTGACGCTGACTTTCTTCCTGTTTCTGATTTTCTGCTCAGTTCCATGCCGCATTTTTCTGATGGTGAAATCGGCATGGTCCAGGCCAGATGGGGCTTCCTGAATACGCAGCATTCATGGCTGACCGGCGTTCAGTCTCTCCTGCTCGGACAGCATTTTTCCATTGAGCATTTTGTAAGATTCAGGAGAGGGCTTTTCTTCAATTTCAACGGCACTGCCGGTATCTGGAGGAGGGAAGCAATAGAATCGGCCGGGGGTTGGCAAGCCGATACCGTGACAGAGGACCTGGATTTAAGTTACCGTGCCCAGCTTGAGGGGTGGCGGTTTATATATCTTGATAATCTTATAGTGCCTTCCGAGCTTCCCGTGACCATAGGTGCATTCAGAAGCCAGCAGCAACGCTGGGCAAAGGGGTCAATTCAGACCGCAAAGAAGATTCTTCCCGGTCTGCTCGCGACATCTGTACCCTTTGCTCTAAGAAAAGAGGCGTCGGCCCATCTTCTTGCAAATCTATGTTGGCTATTGGGTACGGTAGTGACACTGACCCTCTATCCAACCATACTCTCACGAACGAGCATAGGGCCGTATCAATTGCTTCGGACTGATATCCCTTTATTCATATTCACAAGCGCTGCGATCTTTATTTATTTCATCTTCTACATCCGGATACACAAGCAGGAGATATCATTGTCTGTATTCTTATTGCTGCCTGTCCTGACCGTCGGAATTGCCCCTAGCATTGCCCTCTCGGTTATTAAAGGGATCTTCAGTATGGGAGGAGATTTTCATCGGACGCCGAAATTCGGGCTCACGGGAAGACAAGGTCTGCCGAGCCTTGCATTCCTCTATTACCAGCAATCTATCCCATATCTCATAATGAATACCATGCTTCTTATCTATTCTTTGCTTCCGGTCATATTTGCATTTCGAAGACATACCTTCCTGGCGGTTCCTTTTCTTGTGATATTCCCCCTGGGATTTGCCCTCGTGATCTTCAAGGACTTGGCGGAAATAAGGAAGTAGTTGCTCCAGATTATTGGTCCTATCCCTTCTCCGGACGTCGCGAGATAATGGGATTACCAGGTACCATGAATCTCCTATCTGTTGATGATCCATTCAATATAGTTTGCCTCTATCGTAATAACTATATTTATCCACTTAATCAATTGGACATTCCTTATTGCATCCGACAAGATACTAAGAAAAAATAGTGAATAACTATTTCAGGAGGGGGTAAACAATGAAGCGAAGTTATTTCTTTGTGTTCTTGTTGTCTTTGGTTTTCACATTGTCAGCTGCGAACGCCAGTTTTGCAAAACTGGCCGCGTCGCAGAAGGGCTTTCCCAATGCCAAGCTCCTGGTCTCGGCTGATTCCGTCCAGTCCATGATCGGCAAGAAGAATTTTGTTGTAATCGATGCGCGCACTTCGGGGTATGATGTTTCGCATGTACCCGGTGCTGTTAATATCAAGTTCGGAGATTACTTTACCGCCGGATCAGGACTTCTCCCGGTGGCCGATCTGAACAGCAAACTTAGCGCTGCCGGTCTCAAAAGAAGCATGACCTTTGTGATATACGATAATACCTCTGCTTCTTTCGGGGCAGCCGGACGCATATTCTGGATGCTCGAATATCTGGGCTGCGCGGATGTCCACATATTGGATGGCGGCTGGGACAAATGGTCCGCTGATGGAAGGCCTACGGAGACCGCTGCGAATACGCTTCCGGCAAGCAAATTCAAGTCGTCAGTGAAAGCCTCGAGGAGGGGTACAAAAGAGCGCATCAAGGAGATGCTTGGCACAAAGAACTTTGCCGTGGTAGATTCCCGCACCGACGAAGAATATAATGGATGGCAGCTCTACGGAGAAGCCCGTGGCGGACATATACCGGGAGCTGTGCAGATTCCATATGCATGGTTTTTCAATTCCGACAAGACAGTTTTGAAATACAGCGATCTCAAGACAATGTTTGAGTCAAGGGGCATTACAAGGAAGAAAGAAGTTACAGCTTACTGCACCGTGGGTATCCGAAGCGGGTTTGTATATTTTCTGTACCGGTTGATGGGTTATTCCAAGGCATCTAATTATGATGCGTCTATAGTTGAATGGGCGGCAGATTCGTCTTTATCCATGGAAAAGGCACCCCGTTTTTCTGAAATCGTCTATCCTTCCTGGGTAAAGGCTCTCATCGATTATCACAAAGATGGCAGTACGACTCCTGCTCCTCCTGAATATCCCTACGACAGGAACCACAAGTACCTGATCTTCGAGACCCAGTGGGGGAGCTTTGAGGACATGGCTCAAGGGTGGGCTGACAACTCCTATCTGGTAGGGCATATCCCGGGGGCTATTCATTCCAACTCCGACACTTACGAGAACGGCGCTCCGAGATGGTTCCTGCTCCCGGATGCCGATCTGCATGCCGCAATGGGCAGTATGGGAATCTCCTCTGATACGACAGTTGTCGTCTACAGCGACAGCCGTATTTTTGCCGCACGCCTCTGGTGGATACTCAAATATGCCGGAGTCAATGACGTGCGCTTCATGAACGGTGGGTCCCAGCAGTGGATAGCCAGCGGATACGATGTTGAGACTGCAATCAACAATCCTGTTCCTACAACTTTCAGCGGGACCACGCATCCCGAATATCTTGCCACAACCGACTATGTCTTGGCGCAATATACAAATACCGGCTCGACTGTCATTGCCGATGTCAGGTCCAGAGACGAGTATGATGGCCTGATCAGCGGTTATAGTTATGTAGTTGCCAAAGGAAGAATCCCCAACAGCGTATGGGCGTATAACGGCGATGACAGTTCTGACGTTTACAATGACAGTGACGGGACACTCCGGAGTTACACTGAAGTGAGAGACGTTTGGAAAGGTGTTGGAATAACGTCTACTGCTGCGACAAGTCTGTTTGACAAAGAGGTGATCTTCCAGTGCGGCAGCGGATACCGTTCCGCGCTTACTTTTCTATACGCTTATATGATGGGTTATGACAACATCCGTAATTACTCCGACGGTTGGGAGGGGTGGAGCACCACATACACGCAAGACCCATCCTGCAATGACGGGGCTCCCGGCTGGTGCCAGTCGCCTTCAGGAAGGCCGATAATAACACCTTAAGATTTCTGAGCCATATATAAAATGAAAAGGCCGCTTTCTGCGGCCTTTTCATTTTCGTTCTTTCGGAAATCATCTGGATAGAAAGAGCTTTTCAAAAAGCCTACCCTTTGGCAAAGAGGGCTGGGGCTATTTTAAGAATGAATGCTCTACTGTGATAAGCATTTGAAGGCATTCTCACTGCAGCTTTTTGAAAGACATGACAGATGCAGAAAGGCATCTATAGTCGAGATTGAGAGGAAAGCAGTTGAAGACCATCAGGTTTACCGGCAAAAGGTTATGGGACATTTATATTGTTGATTTTTGTGCTCTAGGGCCACTTTCGTATTGGAACTTGACGGAAGGCAGCCTTATGACAGAACCGGCAAGAAAAAGGATGAAGCTTGATGATGATCTGAAAAGAACGTGGCTGGGGTTCTTAGGTTTTCCGACAGGGAGGTATTTGAGGATATCGATGCAGTCATTGAGAGAATATGGAGTTGCTTCTGATTCAGAAGATCTCCTCTAGCCCTTCTTTGCCATAGAGGGGAACATAGAAAATACCTGCAGAAAAGCTGGCAGAATTCCATTATATTAGACAAGTTCCGTAAAGCGGCGGGTGTGCTGCCTTTCCAACAAGAATATTACATTTCCGCGGGTATACGCTGCATTCTTGAAGTATATATCGGCTGAATGTAAGCATACTTGAAGCTGCTTTCCTTCTTTCAAGAAGTTTTCTCCACCTGCGTTGCAGCAGAAACCAAAATAAGGACCGTCATAGGACGGTCCTTATAAATGGCTATAATTTGAAGGCCCCCTATCCTTTAGGGAGTTCCCGTTTCTTTCGGATTATCCGGATAATACGACCACTCAAACCATCCGCCATCATAATTGGCCGCCGGCCATCCCAGCAGATAAGCGTAGAAAGTATAAAGGCCCGATCTCCAGCCGGTGCCACAATAAAAATACATTTTCTTGTCAGGCGTAAAGCCCGCCTTTTTCCACTGTGCTTCCACTTCATTGTATGTCCTGAGAGATTGAAAATCACCCCTTGCAAGCTCGACCCAGTCGCCGATCCATTTTGACGTAGGAATTCTTCCCAGGGCAAAGAAATAAGGATAATATGAGTTGGAATCGCCGATATGCTCTTCCCAGGACCGATCATCGGCAATCACGATATCATCGACAGTCCCGTTTATGACATTCTTCACATCAGCCATAGTCGCAAGATATTGGGGGTTGCCGGGATTACTTCCAAACTCTGTGGGCACCCATGGGTTTGGAGTTGTCTCGACCGGATAGCCTTTTTGGACCCATGCATTATAACCACCGTTGAGGATGCGAACGTCATTGACCCCGGCAAGAAGCAATGCCCACGCCATACGCCCCGCGGTCATCATGGCAATTTCATCATCAGCGTATACCACTACTGTGGTGTCCTTTGATATTCCCATGCTGCCCAAAAACTGCTGCAGTTCCGGAATGGGTTTGACATTGCCCTCTGCCGGAGTCTTATAGCCTTCGCCATATTCTGAGTTAGGCCCATTTTCTATGCTGTAGGTATCCAGAAAAATTGCTCCCGGAATGTGCCCCGTCTCATAATTTGTGCCTATATAATCTGTCCTATTTTCCGCATAGCGGGCACTCCAGGCAGTATAAAGAATTACAAATCCCTTCCCCGGATAGGTGGCCGGGTCTCTGCCGTCAATGAGGTCCTTGACCCATCCCGGATATACAAGAGCCTGGTAGTTAGCCATTCTTTCCATGGGAAGAGAGGAATCCGCTGCCCATTCAACAATGGACGCATCATAGTTTGACGCCTTGGGATACCCCATCAACCTATAGATAAAATATACGAAGCCGCTGCGAATGCCCACGGTACAATACGCCGTGACCTCTTTCTTCTTTGTAATCCCCCTTGATTCAAACATTGTCTTGAGGTCGCTGTACTTTAGAACAGTCTTGTCGGAATTAAAAAACCAGGCATATGGAATCTGCACAGCCCCCGTCATATGCCCGCCCCTTGCTTCGCCGTAAAGCTGCCACCCATTGTACTCCTCGTCCGTCCTCGCGTCGACTACGGCGAAGTTCTTTGTTCCGAGCATCTTCTTGATGCGTTCTTTAGTGGCTTTCCTTGATGACTTGACCGCAGCCCTGAATTTGTTTGCCGGAAGTGTGTTAACAGCGCTCTCCGTAGCTCTCTCGTCGGCAACCCACTTGTCCCAGCCGCCGTCAAGGATGTGCACATCACCGCAGCCCAGGTATTCCAGCATCCAGAATATGCGTCCGGCTGCACCGAAAGAAGCAGAGGTATTATCATATATTACAAAGGTCATACTTCTTTTGAGACCGGCTGCGCTCAGTTTGCTGTTCAGATCAGATATCGGGAGGAGGCCGGTCCCCGACGTAAAATAATCTCCGAATTTCATATTAATTGCGCCCGGTATGTGGGAAACATCGTACCCCGCTGTGCGCGCATCAATGACTACAAAATTCTTCTTGCCGATAGTGGACTGAACAGAATCGGCCGAGACCAGCAGCTTAGCATTGGGAAAGCCCTTCTGCGACGCTGCCAGTTTTGCAAAACTGACATTTGGACCAGCCAATGTTAGAACCAGCATTAACAAGAAGGCACTAAAGAAATATCTTGCTTTCATTGCTCATTTCTCCTTTATATGATTGATTTGAAATAATGTCGGTCCTATCTTGTTTAGCAACTGATTAGTGAACAACGCGGACTTTTATTTTGACTGACTGTCCCTTGCCCGGGAGTATGTTCATTTTGGGGTAATAGCGCCCGGCGTAGTAATTTCTTAAATCTGCATAGTCTTCGTTATATATGCCGCCGTCAGCGTCCCAGGTGTTCTCATTGGCTTTGGAATTGCTGGTTATGCCGCATACGCACGAGTAGAAACAGAAGATGCAGCCGGGATTCCAGTTGAGGTTTGATTCTCTTGTGCCGCCTACGTGCGCTTCAAAGCCAACGCTCTCGAAAGAAAGAGGTTCTGGCTGGTAGAGTGAAGGCCTTTCTTCGAAGAGTTCCTGCATAGAATAATATCTGCCGGCATTATCCCATGTGACGGAGTATTCAACCTTCTGTCCATTCGTGAACTTGCTCCCCCATATACTCGCGTCTCCGAAGAAGATGCCGTCTGCCATGTTCCCCGCAGGGTCGGCGCCCAGGAAGGTCAGCAGTTCCTGAAAACCCAGTGGGGCCATGTTGACTTGTAAAATCCCGTTATCATGAAGTGCCCCGCCTTTGAAAATTATGCAATGGTGTGTCCCATACTGCGAGACATTTTCGAAATTCGTATTATTGATGAATCCCGTCATGACAAAAGAAGCTTCAAAGAGATCGACGGATTCGACCCCGGCATAATATCTTTCAGTGTAGGCCGGATAGGCCTTTTCCCAGGACTGAAAATCGCCAAACATGTAGTAGACGTTTTTATATCCTATCTTATTGGCCAGTTCAGCGGCCTGACGGCCCTCATCCATCGTTGTCCCGTAGAAGACGATTCTGGATGTCTCATAAGTGCCGACAAAGTCGTTTACGAGCTGGTTCACCAGCAAATGGGTTAGCCAGGAATCTTTCAAAGCGGTGGAGGCAGTTGTATTGAGTTGATCATATCCGTTTGTGTATATCGGCATGCCATTTTTGCTTATCATACTCAGGGGAACAGACAGGCTGTCTTTAACGTGACCGCTTATGTAGTTGCTGCTTTGCCTTACGTCAACAACGAGCACCCTGTCCGATGCGCCGGCAGCCGTGGAGCCACTGTCAACAAATGCCTTCAGAGCTTTGAGACTGAATGAAGCGGAGCGCCCTGAAGATGAACTACTGCTGCCGCAGCCGGAGACGAGAGAAAGAGATGCAACGAGAACGAAAAGAAGACAGAAAAGCTTACGAAAATTGTTCATATAAACTACCCCCCATAGTTATTCCTTAAACAATTAAACGTAAGGATTTTCACATATGCATTGCGAAATGATCCAATTGATTTAATAGATGATTTAAATACTACTGATAGCTAATGTCTATTCCTGGAAAGCCGGCTCCATTCTTCAAACCCGCCTTCATAATTGCGGGCCGTAGGCAGGCCCGCTAATTGATGGACCAGCCAGGCGTAGGCGGACCTGATCCCCCCTGTGCAGTAATAGACGACCTGTTCGCCGGCATTGACTCCGTTATCCCGCAGAAGTTTTTTCAGCGCCTCGGATTGGAGCGGGCGGCGGTCTTTGCCCGTGTAGAAATTCTTCCACTCTATGTGCACGGAATCCGGTATCCTACCCTTTATCCTCTCGAACAAAGACCTGGTATCAATCAGAACAATGCCCGGCCCATGCCGCTCGATCTCCGTCGTTGAGATTTCGATCCGCTCATTAGTCTTGAATCTATATTGGACCGGCCTTGCCGTAATCTTCTCAGCCCCCGACGCCGTCCGAAATCCATTGTCTCTCCAGGATTGTATTCCCCCGGCCAGCAGCCTTATCGGCCCCTTGTGCCCAAGCCACGAAAGGACCCAGCAGTCCCATCCCTCGCCACCCCAGCTTTTGTCGGCGTCTCCATAGACAGCGATAGCGGCATGTTCGCTTATCCCCATCTTCCCGAGTGCTTTTGCCAATTCCTGCGCCGGCCAGACCCGATAGGGCACGCCCCGTTCGTCCGTTCTGGTATAATCCTCCCAGGAAAGAGACAACGCTCCGGGGATATGTCCGGCGAGCCATTCAGATTTCGGACGGGCGTCAAGTATTACATACGAATTTAGATTACGCTGGAGGATCTCCGGCTCGATAAGTCCGAGGTCCATGGCCTCTGCGGGAACGCTGAACAATAGAGAAAAGATGAAAGCACAGAAAACTCTGCTTTTGAGATACGCACAATGGTTAATCGTGCCCATTATTGTGGCCTCCTATCTTCTGTTGGTTTTACTTCCTGATTTCAGGACGGCGGTCCCAGAACTTCTGGGCATAACCGCTCTCATAATCCTGATGCTTTACGCGACACTCTACGCGGGAGAGCAGGGCGCCGTCTCCTGGTCTCCTCACTTTATCCTCCTGGTTGCCGCTATTGTCCGCCTTCTGTTTCTCTTCAGACCTGCAGAATTGTCAGACGACATCTACAGGTATCTCTGGGACGGTCTTCAGTTGATAAACGGCAATAATCCATATTCCCTCGCCCCGGCTTATGTCCATCCGAATAGTGCGATGCTCACGGAACTCCGGCAGCGGGTCAACCACCCTGACCTCGTCACTATTTATCCTCCGTCGGCGCAGCTGATCTTTCTGGCAGGAGCTGCATTGTATAAAAGCATTCTGGGGATAAAGGCTGTTGTCGCCGTCCTGGATCTCGCAGCATGTTATCTCATCATAAGGCTCCTCCACGACATGAGATTGCCCGCCTGGAGGAGCATCCTCTATGCATGGAATCCGCTGACAGTTATCGAAACAGCGGCCTCCGGACATATCGATGCAGCAGGGCTGTTTTTCTTCCTGGTCTCAATCTTATTGCTCACAAATGCCTCCACTGACACAGCAGCGCTTTTAGTCAACAAGCACCCTTCCACTGTTTTCAAAAGCCGGCTCCAGGCAGCAGTCTCGGGCCTGGCCTTTTCTTGTGCTGTACTCATAAAACTGGTGCCTTTGATTTTTCTGCCGGGATTGCTGATTCTTGCAGAGAAGAGCAGGAGACTCTTCTTCATCTCAGGTTTTGCCGCAGGTATATTCATCCTGACAGTCCCTTTTCTGCCGCCCCTGCAGAATATGTTTAATACCGTCAGCATATATGCGAGGAACTGGGAATTTTCGGGCCTTGCTTTCCGTTTGCTCAGAAACTTGGTCTCATCCGGCTCTATCGCGAGGATTGTTCTATTGTCAGTCTTCACAGTCGTCTGTCTGTTTCTTTACATCCGCCTGAAACGGAAGGCCGGTCTGTCAGCAGATATGGGGGGCAGCGTTTTAACTTCGGCCTTATATATTGTGTCACTCAGTTTTCTGATATGCACTCCAACTCTCCATCCGTGGTATGTCCTTTATCTTGTAATATTCCTGCCCTTCACACTCAACGTCGCCGGTCTCGCCTTGTCGTGGTCGATCTTCCTCGCGTATCATGTGATCATAGCCTATTTCTACCTCGGCAGATGGGTTGAGAACGACTATGTCTCTGCCCTCATCTGGTCTGTTCCGCTGAGCGTGTATCTCCTGACCGGGGCTGCGAGGAGACTCGTTTCGAGCCCGACAACGCTTCTCTCAGAATGACCCATATAATCTTTGTGCCTGCCCGCAAAGTACCGGAAAGTGTCCTGCTTATCTTTGACCTGCCCGCAGCCCTCTTCCGGTAGGGAAGGGGGACTTCCCTAATAGAGAGCCCTGATTGCAGGGCCTTTATCTGCATTTCGATTGTCCATCCAAAATCTTTATCCCGCATGTTCAGGTCCTTCAATGTTTTCCACCTCATGACCCGCATCGGGCCAAGATCCGTAAAGGTGTGCCCCCAGAAAAGACGCATAAGGGATGTTGCAAGGCGGTTACCAAAACGCTGCTGAAAGCTCAGGGCATCAGGATTTACCGGGACCCTTTTTTCGAGAACAAAGTCAGCATGTTTATTCACCAATGGGGCAAGAAGTTCCCCCAGCCTGGATACATCATCACTGCCGTCGGCATCTGCAAAGGCTATTATGTCCGGAGGCATTTGCGTCATTGCTTCGATTCCGGCAAGACAGGCATTTCCGTAACCGGGTTTCTTCTCTGAAATAACAATCGCCCCGTGTTTACGGGCAACCGCCGCTGTATCGTCAACAGAACCGTTGTCGACTACCAGTGTGTAGTCTATCTCCGGTGGTATGTTTTTAAAAACCGGGGGCAATGCCAATTCCTCATTTCTGGCGGGAAGCAGGAGAGCTATTGTATAACCGGAATACATGGGGTTTACCTAAAGCTGCAAATCCTGACCCTTCTTGTCTTTATAGCGCCTATAGAAAACAGGAGTCAAAGAGACAAGTATGATAAGACCCAGTCCTGTCAGAAAGGAGAGAGATGTCTTGCCCTTAAACAGGTCGAGCAGCGAACTCGAAAAGACCACATAGGCGATGCACGCAGGAAGCATGCAGATGAAAGAAGTAACAGCATAATGAAGGAATTTGATCTTGGTCAGTCCGAAGGCATAGTTCAGAAGGTTGAAAGGAAACAAAGGAATGAGACGGGTGAAAGCCACAATCTTCCATCCGTGATTTTCCACGCCTTCGTCGAGACGTTTCCACTTAGGACTCAGCAGCTTCTTTTCGACCCAGTTCCTTGCAATATAGCGGGACACCAGAAACGCTATGCAGGCCCCGATTGTCGCGCCTGTAATTGAATATACAACACCCCAGAATGGCCCGAACAGGATGCCCCCTGCAATGGTCAGCGGAAGCCCCGGTAAGAAAAGTGATGGAGCAATCGCATATATCAGCATATAAATAGCCGGAGCCAATGTCCCATATCCGCTGATAAGACCTCGCACGGTCTCCTGGTCCAGATAACGGGTTGCCCCTGTATACCGGATAGCAAAAATTGCCGAGATAATTAAAAGCAACAAGAGCAGACGACTCATCAGTCCGCCCTTTTCATCTTCCATCCGAATCGCAAATGTCCGTTCGCGGACTGTTGTGCCCTTTGCCTTCTTCTTTAGAAAATTCTTTAGTCGCAGACGATTTAGGTAGGTGAAGGGCGCTTTAGAGACTCTAACACTGCCCGACAGCGCGGCTTCAGGCTCGAACAGGAGATCAATGATGTGGCTTGTGGGTGTCAGTGAACCCAGATAGTTTGCACAACCCGCACAATATGTGATTATTCTCTTGCCGTCCGCTTCTTTCTTTCTGATATTCCCCCAGTTTTTTGCAAGGTCAGGAGCCAAGAACCCAACAGAACCCCCTTCGCCACAACAGAGAGTTTTCTTTCCGTGGTGGGGCATTTCTTTGATCGTTAGCCCTTTGGCAGTAACCAAGTCGCGGATCGCAGCATGGACAGGTTCTTCAAATCTCACCGCGCAGGAATCGTGGATTGTTATAGTGCCCTGAACCTGTCCGGTATCGGGCAGACCATTTTGTGCCATGAACTCATACACGCTACCGACGGAAATCTCACCCCCATAATTTTTAAAGACCTTATAACAATTCGGACAGGCCACGAGAACATTGCGTATCCCCTTGTCGACAAGATAGTTTTTCATCTCCTGGAACATAGCATTGAAATAGTCTTCTCTACCCAGATCATGCGATGGCTTGGTACAGCAGTCAAGCACTATCCCGAGATTCGGAACCTTTTGTCTCAAATGGTCATAAACCTTGATTACCTTATCGGGACGTGTTCCCTGAAGTGTGCAGCCTGGGAAATAAATGGTATCGCAACCTTCAGGTATCGTATAGAAAGAGAACCGCGGTGATGTCCCCTTCTTTTCATAACCGAGGATGACCGCATGCTCAGGATAGTCTCCTCTGCCGCTGCTTACCATCTCGCGACGCATCTCAAGAAACATCCTTGCCGGGTCAAGTTTGACCGGACAGACGGCGGCACAAAGCCGGCATAGGCTGCATTCAAATGGCATGGCTCGATGGGACCTGTCGGATGGATTATAAGAGTCTGCGATGTCCTTCGGCTTGCCATATTTCTTTAGAAAAGCGCATTCTTTCCGGCAAAGCTCGCAATTGATGCACTTCTGAGAGAAGGTTTCAAGTTCTTTCCGAAGCGCCGGACGGAGGGCAGATGTTCTCCGTTCCTTTGCCGCACTCATTTCTTCTGACATAATTGTATTCATTTTGATATAAGTTAATTTAACCCTCGTAAAATCAATATATCCAATATGAAAATGCTATTAATGTTCTGATGCATATAGCAAATATCTATAATGAGGATTTAAGAAATAGAATTGGTAGGCGATGCTGGTATCGAACCAGCGACCTCTTCCGTGTGAAGGAAGCGCTCTACCACTGAGCTAATCGCCCGCGGGATAACAACGCAGGATTTGAAAACCGGTAGTCATTATATTAACCGAAATGGATACTTTTTTGAATACCCTTTTCTCCGGTTGCCCATGGTTGTGGAGCAAGGGTAAAGCGCATTGAATTCTTACGGGGTACTTGCTTGCATTCTCGCGTGATATAATTTCTTTTGGCACACGTCATGAAAAAGATATACACGCTTGGCACAGACCTCAGAAGCGAGGAAGATTTCATGGAGATCCTCTTTGCATATAATATCGGGGCTTTGATTGATGTCCGGAGTTATCCGAAAAGCAAGATATCGCTGTTTAACAGGGAGAACCTTGCCTCGCTTTTGGAGCGCGAGGGTATCGGATATCATTTCCTCGGGAAGGAACTCGGGGGCTTCAGAAAGGGCGGATACAGGGCCTATATGCTTACGGAAGATTTCAGAAGAGGGATAGACTCCCTTGTGTCTGTTGCGGCTGAGAAGACTTCGGTCCTGGTATGTTCCGAGAAGTTCCCATGGAAGTGCCACAGGCGCTGGATCGCCAGGGAATTGCACCAGCGGGGCTGGGAGGTGGATCATATCATAGATAAAGGAAAGGTCTGGATACCCAAGTGACTCCCGGCCCTGGATTTATCCCTTGATTTCGATGTTTTGTTCTGGGGAGTCGCGATGACAGACAGCATGTTCTTAAGCAAGGTGCGGTGGCGTCTCAGCGATATCGCACTCCAGTGGCTATGGTTTGTTCTTCCGGTGGATGAAGGACACATAGGATATGACAAGGGACTTCTAACGTGGGTGCGCACTCGCAGGCACAAGAGAATTCACCGGCCTGTGCGTATATGCCTCCTCGATGTTTATCCCGATGGAGGAAAGTTCGGAAAGTTTACCGCTTTCTGGATAAACGAGCGGAGCAGTGTCTGCTCGGCTTCGGTAAACAGAGGGATCAGAGATGCCGATATCGCCTGGATATATTCTCAGGACCCGTTGCCAGCGGAAGTGAAAGACAGACTCCTCGAGACCCTTGCCCGATGCAACCCGTCCGCCAGGGTCATAAATCATCCTGACGCTTATAATTCCTATCACGAAGACACCTGTTTTGAAAGGCTTGAGGCGGCTGGTGCAAGCGTCCCCAGATCAAAGTTCGGGGAGCGCGATATAGGAAGAACCGAAGTGGTATACAAAGTCAAAGGTGCTCATGGCTCGACAAAATTCCGGTCATTGTACAAGGGACCGGTTGAAGGATATCGACCCTTTGAGTTCCATGACTCAAGAGGGCCGGACGGACTGTACAGAAAGTTCAGGGCATTCTATATTCTGGGCAATAGTATCCCCAACCATGTTGCCCTCGGAGCCAATTGGAACGTCCACCGTACAACCAAGATAAGCACAGAATATGTATTCGACCTGACCGATACTGAACGCGCCTCTGTTGAACTCATCGCAAAAACCCTGAACCTGCAGTACTTCTCGGTAGATTTTATCAGACGCCGGGAGGACGGTCAGCCGTTCTTCTCGGACATTAATGTCTATCCACTCCCGATAGACTTTACGGAAACAGCGCGGCAGATGGGCTATTTCGGAAGATGGCTTATTCTTGACAACCGGCTGCGTCTGGGGATGCCCGAGCCTTCGGGAAGATGCTTCTGGGAGATGTTCGATGACGCGATGCTTCATCTGAAGGGATGAACCGGCTATGCCGAGATTGATTTGTCCGGGATGTACTTTCTCGGTAACGGAGAATGCCTTTCAAGAGATTTGAACAGCAATGATCCGATACGGGCTTCGGGCGGTCACAAACTGAATATATCCAGTTTCTGCTCGACCATATTGATCTTGCCGGAGGCGGTCCTCTCGAGATGCTCGGTGAAGGCCGGTTCTATCTCGACAGCCCCCTCTGTCAGTGCGAACATCCTTTTGAGTTCCTCCTTAACAACGGTCAGGTCCGACTTCGAAAACCTTTCCGTGGGCACGATATTAAGATATGCCATCCCTTTCTGTCGCTGGATGAACTGATACTCCAACACATTCGGAAAGGTCCCGAGCCATGAAGTAATCCCTGGAATCAGTTCACTGTTTTTGCCGACGAGATACGAATGCGTCCTTCCCTCAATCGAGCTGACGACGGGATGATGTCTTCCACAGGCGGGACAGTGACCTTCATCCCCTTGCACAAGGTCGCCTGTCCTGTAACGTATCAGGGGCATTTCATAATTTGTAAAGCCGGTAACCACCGCCTCCTTGCAGCCTGCCT
>DATHCU010000426.1:0-4770 GCA_035319385.1 Thermodesulfovibrionales bacterium | reverse complement strand
TGCCTGTGAAGAATATCTTCTTTGACGAGATCCTTGTCGCGACTATGGAGATACCCGAGAAATTAAAGTTAGCGAAATAAATGAGGAAGGAAACGGTATGAGCAGAAAACTATTATTTTTGGTTATAAGTGTCATTTATCTCGTTTTGATAGCCTTTGGTCTGACTCTTGTGTATTCTATCGATACGTCTAAGCCTGTGAAGCAGACAGTCAGCATGGCTAAAGATAATAAGATCAGCATAGCTCATACCGAGATTTTTGGCAGACTTCAGCGCCCTCAGGTCGTGTTTGACCATAAGAAGCATGAAGACGCTTACAGGAAAGAGGGTTGTTCCGTATGCCATCCTGTGAACGACAAGAAGCAAGTCATATTCACATTTCCGAAGCAGGTAAGGGGCAAGGGCAGAAAGGTGCTGATGAAGGCGTATCATGATGAATGCATCGACTGCCACAAGAAGAGCGCGGCAGAGAGCAAGCCAACGGGACCTGTGACCTGCAATAACTGTCACAAGAAGGAATTTGCTCGCCTCAGGATGAATTATCCTGTGGCCGAATTCGATTTTTATGACCATAACAAGCATGTGCGCGTGATGAAAGAGAAGTTTGGTAAGAGTGACTGCGGTCAGTGCCATCATACCTACGATGTGAAAGATAAGAAGATCTCTTACAGCAAAGGCGCGGAGGAGTCCTGTTATTACTGCCACGACCTTAACAAGAAGAGAGGCCCGGAGTTCGCTGCTATCACCAAGGCAGCCGCTGAAAAAGGACTCTCTGTAGAACGGATTTCTCACCAGTCTTGTCTGAACTGCCACTTGGAGTACAGGACAGCCTACGAGCAGGTGCCGAACGAGCAGGTGCATAAGATTCATCGTGAGAAAGTTGCGTGCAATGTGTGCCACCCCTCAAATGATTTCAAACATGCTGCGAGCTGTACGGACTGTCATATCCCGCTCGATTGTGCCAAGTGCCACACCGGGAAATACAGAACCGTCGAGGAACTGAAAGACGTTCCGCGGCCTGACCGTGGGCAGAAGGACATGGTATCACTGGATACCAGGAATGCCAGGATGAAGAGCGTGTCGTTCAGTCACAAGGCACATCAGGCCGATTCGAGGACATGCCGCGGTTGTCATCACGAAGGGCTCAGGGCCTGTGCATCGTGTCACAGTCTTACCGGCGGTCCTGAGGGGAACGGGATCAATGTTGCGAGTGCATACCATAGCGTATTTGCCGGGCAGAGCTGCACCGGTTGCCATAACAAGATCAAGGCCAATAAAGAATGCGCAGGATGTCATTATTATGTATCCGCAATGAACATCGAGACGATGAATTCGAAGAAAGACACGTGTGCTTCCTGTCATGCCGGGAAGCAGATGTCTATGCCAAAGCCGCTTCCTTACAGCGGCAGCGTGAAGGAGGATGTCCAGATAGACGTACTTGCCAAAGAGTTCGGAGCGGCTTCGTTCCCTCACCGGGATGTACTGAATAAACTTGTCAGGATATCCAACGATAGCAAATTGGCGACATACTTCCACCGGGATATACAGACACTCTGCAAAGGGTGTCATCACCAGAGCAGTTCTTCCGCTGAGGTCCAGATGCCTCAGTGCAGGAACTGCCACATGGCCGACAATGACAGGCATCATATAAACAAGACACGCCTTATTTCTGCTTATCATCGCCAGTGTCTGGGATGCCACGAGAAGATGGAAATGACGAAGGGAATCAAGTGTTCGGAGTGCCACAAAAAGAACACTGCGCCATTGGAAATCACTCAGCTCAAGAACCAGAATGTGGTTAGACAGAACACTTCAACAATTCTCAATGCGTGGCATCCCAAGTAGGGCAAGATTAGAAAGCCTCGGAGAACGAATAGAGAGGAGCGAGGATGGATAGAAGGACTTTTCTAAAGATAATTGGTACAGGGATAGCAGGCTCAACCGCTGGAAATCTGATGACGCCGGGAAAATCTTCTGCTGCAGATTCCGCGTCAGGTCCAGAGTTTTACGGTATTCTTGTTGATACGACAAGATGCATCGGTTGCCGTCGCTGTGAGCTGGCATGCGCCGAGGTCAATGGTCTGCCGAAGCCGGATATTTCCGAGACTGCTAATGAGACGGTCTTTAAATCTCCGAGACAGCTGACGGAGACTCAGTACACCGTTACAGGCAGTTTCACCACCGAAAAAGGTACCATCTTTGTGCCCAGACGGTGCATGCACTGCAACCAGCCCGGATGTGTAGCGGCGTGCCCGGTGAAGGCGATGAAGAAAAGACCCTCCGGCCATGTCACCTGGGACTCTGACTGCATCGGTTGCAGGCTGTGCATGGTGTCCTGCCCGTTTGATGTGCCAAAATTCGAATATGGCAAGGCGGTGCCGAACATCCAGAAGTGCAACCTCTGCTGGGAAAGGTTCACGCAGGGCGTGCTTCCCGGCTGTGTTGAGGCGTGTCCGACTCAGGCGCTCATTGCCGGTACGAGAAGGGACATCCTCGATGAGGCCAAGCGGAGAATCGCTGCTAACCCGGGAAGATACGTTGAGCATATCTATGGTGAATATGAGGCGGGCGGAACTTCTCACCTTTATCTCTCCGCCGTGCCGTTTGATCAGATAGGGTTTCGTCAGGATCTTGGAACAAAACCATACCCTGAATACAGCTCGTTCTATCTCAAGAGCGTTCCCTTTGTCGCAACTCTTACGCCCCTGCTTATGCTTGCAGTGGGCGCTGCTGTGAAATCGGGCAGGAATGGCCTTGAGAAACGTGAAGAAAAGCATGAAGAAAAAGGGAAACACTAGAGGAAAGGAAGAAGGACTAAGATGGCCGGAGAAAAGCTAGAGACCATAGCAGTTGAGCAGAAGACGGAAGACAGGCCTCAGATAAACAGCTTTGGAGATTTTTGGGATTATTTTAAGAAGGAGCTGAAGCCTAGGGGGAATCCGGCAACAGCTTTCAATGTGCTTTCGGGCAGTGCAATAATATTCGGCGCCATTCTTTTGCTGATTCGGTTCACGACAGGACTCGGCCAGCCTGTCACAAACCTTAGTCAGTCGTTCCCGTGGGGCCTGTGGATGGGCTTCTATGTTATGTCTGGAGCCGCTTTTGCGGGGGGCGGGTACGTGCTGGCTTTTATTGTCTACATCCTTGGCGTGGACAAGTATCGTCCACTTCTCAGAGCGGCGGTCCTCAATGCCCTTCTCTTCTATGTTTTTTGTTCGGTCATAATGGTCATCGCTTTTGGCCGCTGGTGGAATATACCTAATGTTTTTCTGGGGAACCAATTTGGAGCGAGTTCTGTCTTGCTTGTAGTAATGTGGCTCTTTCTTCTATATATACTGACATCAGCTTTCGAGTTTTCACCGGCAGTGGCCGAATGGCTGGGCAAGGTGAAGATGAGAAAGACTGTCGGGTCCCTTGCCATGGGTGCGGCCGCGCTCGGAATAACCCTTTCCGTCCTTCATCAGGCGGGGTTGGGAGCTCTTATGGTGATGGCCAAGGCAAAGATTCATCCCCTCTGGTATTCAGAGATGCTTCCGTGGATGTTCTTGATCTCAAGTGTCTATGCGGGCCTGGCGATGGTGATATTTGAAGCGTCCATCAGCACCAAGGTCTTTACCGATCAGATGGATGATGAGAATCGACAGGCACGGAGCGATGTCCTCGTGGGTCTGGCCAGAATCTGCGGAGGCGCGATATTTGCCTATTTCTGCTTAGACATAATCCTTGCTCAGTCCGAAGGAGACCTCGGACTGGTGCGCAACCGCATGGGTTATTGGTGGCTTTTGGAGATAGTGGGCCTTGTTGCCGTCCCCGGCCTGATGTTTATACACGGCGCACAGAAGAAGAATCCCGTCACTATACAGGCGGCGTCGGTCATAGCGCTGATCGGCATTCTGATGAACAGATATAACAGTGTATTTCTGGCGTATAACTGGAATCTGCCCTTTGCCGAAAAGTATTATCCCTCGGCTGTGGAGTTCCTGATAGCAATTGGGGTTGTATGTCTGCAGATATGGGTTTTCAGGTGGATTATCAACAGGCTCCCTGTGATGCGCAAGGGGCCGGAGTGGGCTGCTAAAATCGATAAGAATTAAGAATATAGATGCTGGGAGGCAAGATGGACCAGGGAATTTATACCTATATTGATATGTATTCGAATCAGGGGACAGAGTACCTTCTGATAGTAGTTGTACTGGTTGCCCTGATAGGATTCTGGCGTTTTTTGAACATGGACGCTGAGAGGTAGGACTCCACGGCTCGCGGAGGTGTTTGGCGAGCCGGCACAGCTTTACCATTCTTATGCAGTTCCCTATTTAGCCTATTTTTTATACCTCTATGGGGTGCGCCCATGGAGAATTCCTCTCCATAGACACGTTCTGACACGATAAAAGAAGCTGCCGGTTCAAAGATTTCTGTTCTTCTGCTGCAATTCTTAAAGAGGGCGGTGCCTGTTCAATGGACATCCGTTTGCACGATTCCATCGGCGATTGAGGAGTGCAGGGTGTGACTTCCCGTCTGGCAGATCAGCTTTTGGAGACGGGACGCTCCTGATGATGTCTTACCGGGGAAATGGGAGAAGTGGACAAGTCTGAGGAGTATTACAGAAGATGCCTTGAAGCGTCAGAGATCCAGAACGAGTGGAATCTGAATGATGGGGATTTTTTCGCGCGGGGCAGGGCTCGGGAGACTTCTCATAAGGCTCTTGTTCTCAACGACTGGGAAACGCGGTACGATATTGTGGCACACAGAGAGTGTGGCTGCCGCGACTGGAT
>DATHCU010000425.1:0-7928 GCA_035319385.1 Thermodesulfovibrionales bacterium | reverse complement strand
GCTCAGCACGATCTCCTTCTTGCCGTCACCGTCGATATCACCTGTGGTAATAAGTCTTGCGTCCAGGGGGAGATCCATTTCGAGCGATACATCCTTCTTGTTCATCTTGAAGAATTCCTCACCGAACATCAGATCTTTTATCGTGGCCGTGTTGACTTGTGCCTTTATCTCCGAAAACTGTATCCCATCAGAGACATAAAAGAGTCTCTGAACCAGCTCGGTGCCTGATGCTCCAGGCTTTGAGACGAGATTCAGCGCAACATCAGCCTTCAGACGTTTTGCCTCGTTAAGGACCGCAGACGGATCGTCGGATTCAAGATCGGTATCAATGATATTGAACCTCTCTGTCTCTTTCAGCTTTCTGTGATAAGAGTCGGCAACTTGCCAGTCCGTATCCTTCGACTGACAGAACAAGAGATTGACCTTGACCTCGGATATCCTTATCTTGTCCCCTTCCTTTGCCGCGCCCTGGATAACGAGTCCGGCAGATTGATCAGTGCCTGCCTCTCTGATATCGAGGTACCCGACCATAGACTCAAGATTTCCGAGCGGCTGTTTTGTAACAGGGTGTCTGAACGCGGCCTCTTCCCTCAGGATTGTGAACCGCATTCCCGGCTTCACAGAATCCTTAACGCCGATATCGACAGTCGCCTTGCCGCCTTCAACGACAATTATCTTCCCACTCATCGGCTTGAAAAGGGCGAGAGTTTCATCCCGCATCTTATCAAGGGCATTGTCTTCTGCGAATGAAACTCCCTGCAGCGCAAAAAAGGCTATGCAGAGCGAGACAACAACCCTGCAGAAAAGACGTATCCTGCCTCCCCTCCCGGCAACTGGTGACAAGTGCGCCAAATTCTCGATAGAAATATTTGAATTGTCCGCCCTGAATCTCTTATTAAGCATGTCCTCTTTCTATTACCTCCCGACAGCAAGTCTTTCAATTAAGGGATTAGGAAGCAGCTCTTGTCTCATCTTATCCTGCACCCTCTCTACATCATAGGGTACCCTTTTTATAACCACCTTGTCACCATCGACGAGTGCAAAGCACGCCCTCGGATCACCATCCCTGGGTTGTCCGATGCTTCCGGCATTGATAAGGTATCTGCAGTCCGCTTTGATGGATACACTTTCAGCATGGGCAACAATTTCTCCGGAAGGGGTCTTCTCTACGATAAATGGTTGATGACTGTGCCCGACAAAACAGACCTTCGTGTCAAAACTGTAAAAATTCTGTTCCGCATCCCAGAGATTCATCAGATAACTCCACTCTTCGGGCCTGCGTGGAGTTGCATGCACAAAGAAAGCGTCTCTGTTCCTGTCCTCGTTCGTCAAGGGCATTGACCTGAGAATCTCTCTGTTTCTATCTTCGAGTACTGCGGAAGTCCATTCAACTGCACGCCGGGCATATTCATTGAAAAAGGAGAAATCGGAAAGCCCTATAGCCGCCCAATCGTGATTACCGGCAACAAGCGTACCGCACTTTCCCGCCAGGATTTCCGTGCATTCATTTGGGTTCGGCCCGTATCCCACAGCATCTCCGATGAACACGATATCCTGAATTCCACTGTTTTCAATTTCAGCCAGTACCGCCTCCAGTGCCTCGAGATTAGAGTGGATATCGGAAATTACGGCGTACTTCATCAAGACGCGCCGGCTTCTCTAGAGAGTTTGTCGAGAACGCCGTTGAGAAAAGAGGCTGCCTCTGCAGAGGAATATTTCTTCGCTATCTCCAGCGCCTCATTGATTGTCACAACCGGTGGGATGTCCTTTCTGTAAAGAATCTCATACGCTGCAAATCTGAGGATATTCCTGTCCACAGCCGCCATCCGCTTCAGAAACCAGTTCTCGGTGAACTTCTCAATGACCCTGTCTATCTCATCGAGATGCTCCAATGTGCCCTTGACCAGTTTTTCTGAGAATTCCTTGATTTCTCTCGGTTCCTTCCTGCCTGACCAGAATTCCTCCAGATCTTTTCGTTCAAGTTCTCTCTTGGTAAAATCCACCTGGAAGAGTAGTTGAAGCGCATATTCACGGGCTTTGCGGCGCTTCATATCATAGTTTTTTCAAGAGCTGGGCCATTTCGATGGCGGTCAGCGCAGCGTCCCAGCCTTTGTTGCCGCTCTTCGTCCCGGCCCTCTCAACCGCCTGCTCGATTGTATCGCACGTGAGGACACCGAAGGCCACGGGCACGCCGGTTTCCATGGATGCCATAGCTATACCCTTTGACACTTCTGCGGATATATAGTCAAAATGAGGTGTGGCACCCCGTATTACAGTCCCGAGACAAATCACCGCGTTGTAGGCCCCCTTTGCCGCCATCTTTTTCGCGATCAGCGGTATCTCGAAAGCGCCCGGAACCCTTGCTATGGCTATATCTTCTTCTTTTGCCCCATGTCTGATCAGCGCATCTTTCGCGCCGTCCAGAAGTTTGCTCGTGATAAACTCATTAAACCTGCTGAGGACTATCCCGAATTTCAATCCCTGTGCCTGAAGTTCGCCTTCAAAAGATTTCATATATCCCTCCTAGAGATTTCACGGATTTCGCCGCTAATCCTACACATTTTCGAGCATGTGACCCATCTTCTTCTTCTTGGTCTTCAGGTAGACAATGTTCTTTTCGTTCGGACTCGTCTCTATGGGAACTCTTTCGACGACCTTCAGACCGTAGCCTTCAAGACCGATGATCTTCTTCGGATTATTGGTCATCAGCTTCATCTTCCTCACGCCGAGATCAACCAGGATCTGCGCGCCGATGCCATAATCCCTCAGATCCGGCTTGAACCCCAGCTTAATATTGGCCTCCACAGTATCAAGGCCCTTGTCCTGAAGTTCATATGCCTTCAATTTATTGAGCAGTCCTATACCGCGGCCCTCCTGCTTCATGTAAAGGATAACCCCTTTGCCCTCGTGCTTGATCTTCTCCATCGCCTTATGCAGTTGGTCACCGCAATCACATCTCTTGGATCCGAAGACATCCCCTGTGAAGCACTGCGAATGCACCCTTACAAAGACTTCATCTCCGGGCTTTATATCACCCTTGACAAGTGCTATATGAACATTGTCATCCACGATATTCCCATATGCGATGGCAGTAAACTCGCCGCCATACACTGTCGGCATCTTGACCGACGCCAGTCTCTTGACAAACAGTTCCGTCCTCATCCTGTACCTGATAAGATCCTTTATGGTGATTATCTTCAACCCGTGTCTCTTTGAGAATTCGATCAATTCAGGCACACGCGCCATTGTGCCGTCATCGCTCATTATTTCGCAGATGACGCCTGCCGGATAAAGCCTCGCCATCTTTGCCAGATCCACGGAGCCCTCTGTCTGACCCGCCCTCTGAAGCACGCCGCCCCGCCTGGACCGCAGCGGGAAGATATGGCCGGGTCTCGCAAGGTCGTCAGGGCCAGCCTTCGGATCAATTGCCGTCGATATAGTCTTTGCCCTGTCGGCAGCGGATATCCCGGTGGTTACGCCCTTCTTGGCCTCGATGGATACGGTAAAGGCAGTGCCGAAAGCCGATGTATTGTCATCCGTCATCATCGGAAGTCTGAGTTCATCGACCCTCTCGGGTGTGAGGGAAAGACAGATCAGCCCGCGTCCGTATTTCGCCATAAAGTTGATGGCCTCGGGAGAAATCTTTTCAGCCGCCATACAGAGATCTCCCTCGTTTTCCCTGTCCTCATCATCGACGAGGATAACCATCCTGCCCCGCTCTATATCTTCAATCGCTTCATCGATGGTATTGAATTTGTGCTTTTCCATGTTTAACTACTCCCGTATGTATTTTTGTGCAGATTTGTCGAGCGGCAAACCCGGCTCGCAGGAGCCGGCCGGCAATCTCTGTCTCAGACAAAGCCGCCCTTCGCCAGGCTCTCCATAAATCTTGAGTTCTTCTCGACTTTACCTTCGCGCTTGTCAAGAAACTTTGCAACGTACTTTCCGAGGATATCTGTTTCGATGTTTACGGTATCCCCCTGACCTTTAAATCCCAAAGTAGTCAGTTTTGCCGTATGGGGGATTATTATAAGCGTAAAACCGTCTTTTAGTATATCAACAACAGTAAGGCTTATTCCATCCACAGCAACGGAGCCCTTCCCGACCAGAAAATGCATGACCTCGGGAGGGACCTCGATCCCGTATTTCAGCATGTCTCCAACTGGTTCTCTTGACCTTATCCTCCCGACGGAATCGACATGCCCGGTCACAAAGTGACCTCCCATTTTCGAATCGGGCGTCAGGGATGGTTCGAGATTAACCCGGTCTCCTGGCTTGAGTCCGCCGAGGTTTGTGGCCCGGAGGGTCTCTTCAGAAAGGTCAAATGAGATCAGCCCTCCCGTCCTTGCAACCACAGTGAGGCATACCCCGTTGACAGCAATACTGTCCCCGAGGTCCGCAGATGATGCGATCTTGTCTGCCTTCAGAGAGAGCACCGCGCCGCCGCTTCTCCTCCTGAAGGTCGCCATCTCCCCCATCTCCTGTATCAATCCGGTGAACACGTCATTCCTCTATGTTCACTGAAAAATCAAGCTCTTTCTGGTAGACTCCGAAAAAATCCACCGTCTCAGCCCACGAAGTGTTGATGAGAACCGTCTTATTCGTAACGTTTACCGAGATATCTTCCTCTCCGATCGGAAGTTTCAACTCTTGCGCCCTCTCAACAAGCATCGTCTTTGTGCGCGAAATATCTCCAAGGCCTACCCTGGCGATCTCTCTCGCATCAGATTTAAAGACAGAATATCTGTAATAAGGGGTCCCGATCTTGAGACCGACGTAGACACACAGGACAACAAAGGCAAGTGTGAAGATAACCTTTACAGAGCCTCTTTCGTTCCTGAGTTCATTCACCGTATCAGCCTCCCTATCCTGTCATATCGGACCTCGTCCAGCCTCCACGCAGGATAACTGATATCTTTTGAGAAGTAGATAATCCATGCCTTTCCCTTGACATCGCTTATGTCGACAAAGCCCCATTCCCTGCTGTCCCGGCTGTTGTCGCGGTTGTCCCCCATACAGAAGAACTTGTGTTTGGGCACCTCGATCGGCCCGAAATTGTCCCTGTTCGGTAGGACAAAGTTGTCAACATGCCTGATATAAGGCTCATTCAGCGGTACGCCGTTGACATAGATGACCTTGTTTATCCCCTCTATCGTATCTCCTCCGACAGCGATGACTCTCTTGATGAAATCTTTTGAAGGGTCTACGGGAAACTTGAAGACTATAACGTCTCCCCTGCGGGGTTCCCTGAAGCCGGGCATTCTGAAGAGATTAATATTGGTAAAGGGCACATCGATAGGAGAACCAAGCAGAAATTTGTTGACGAGTATATAGTCACCAACCAGCAAGGTTGGTATCATGGACCCTGACGGTATAGTAAATGCCTGTATTATAAAAGCCCTTATGACTAAAGCAAGGACTAATGCCGTGAAGATGGCCTTCACATATTCCACTAACAGTTTCTTCTTGTCTTCCACTAACAGTTCCTCCTTAATGCACGTCTATTATTTTATATTGTTTGACATATTTTTTGGCTACGTCCTGGCAAACCATCCACTCCCCGACGCAAATGGTCACAAAGCGGGTCATACCTTTGGAACTTGCGATCAGGTCCCCGCGGGCGTTTCCTGAGAGCGGAACACAAGTCCGGCCGAGCCTATGATGCCCGCATCACCCATCAGGGTGGACGGAATAATGCTAGTCCGGTCAAAAAGGTCTTTAAAGGCCCTTTTTGATGCTTCCCTGATTGCTTCGGTCACATAAATGTCCCAGGCGCCGGTGAGTCCTCCGGTCAGAATCACGGCCTCAGGGCTCATGATGTTTATCATATTGGCTATTCCTATTCCGAGATAGCGTCCGGCAGTCTTCAGTATGTCCCTTGACAGCATATCACCGTCCAGAGCCGCCCTGAAGATATCTTCGGCAGTCAGCTTGTAGAAGTTACCCTGGCAGTATCTCTCCAGGATGCTCTCCCTGCCACCTTCAAGCAAATATATGGTCTTCGAGAGAATGGCCCTGGCGGATGCGTAAGATTCCAGGCACCCATAGTTGCCGCACGGACATTTTTCGCCCTCCGCGTCGATGCTCATGTGGCCGATCTCTGCTGAGACTCCCAGGATGTCACCATTGCAAATAATGCCTCCTCCGATACCGGTCCCGAGTGTGAAGAGCACAAAGTTAGAGAGGCCCTTCCCAGCGCCCGAGATCAGCTCTCCTAACGCCGCGGCATTTGCGTCATTTTCGACAAAGACAGGCAGATTGAACCTCTGCCGGATTCCGCTAACAAAATCTATATGCTCTATCCCCGGGAGATTAGGGGAGACGAGCACGCGACCCTGCCTCCTGTCTATTAATCCGGCCACGCCCAGGCCAACTCCTGCAACATCGTCAGCCAGGACGCGGTCTATCAGTCTGAAGATTTCAGCCTCGATGCTGTCCGAAGTTGGTTCGGAGACTTTTCTGATTATCTCCCCGTCCCGGGAGATAACAGCACACCTCAGATTAGTCCCTCCCAGATCAATACCTATTGCATGTCTCTTATCCATCGTCTTCCCGATAGACTTCTATCGCCACCTCCGGACACATCTGGGCGCAAAAGCAGCAGCCGGTACATTTCTCCGGAAACAATGGGGATGCGGGGAAAAGTCCCTTCTTGTTGAAACGCTCATCAAGACCTATCACGCCCAAGGGACATGAATCGATGCAATAGTAGCACCCTTTGCACAGTTCCCTTTTGATTACAATTTTGCCTTTCATTCTCCTACACCGTCAACCTTCTGTCATACCACCCCGCCTTAGGGAATGGAATATCACGAAAACAATCCGGCCCCTTTGCCAGCCACCCGGGCAGTTCGATTTACCTCATGATCACCCTTCAGCCCCGGTCGTGATTTCTCCAGCAACTCCTTCGCATGCCTCAGAGAAACCTCGGTTATCGTACCGCTTAGCATTCGAGCTATCTCGGACAATCTGTCATCTCCCGTAACTTCTCTCACCTCAACGAATACCCTGCTGCCTCTTTCTCTCTTCTCGACTTTCACGTGGAAATCGGCCATCGACGCTATCTGCGGAAGATGAGTAGCGCAGAGCACCTGGTGACGTGACGACAGTCTCCTCAGTTTTTCGCCCACATGCTCAGCGGTCTTTCCGCCTACTCCGGAATCCACTTCGTCAAAAATCAGGACGGGAATATTGTCATACTCTGCGAATACACTCTTCAGCGCCAGCATCACCCTCGACAGTTCGCCGCCCGAGGCGATCTTCAGGAGGGGTTTCGGTTGCTCCCCCGGGTTTGCCGAAAACAGAAATTCAACCGCATCGGCCCCGTGCTGTGCAATTCCGGCAGGTTTGATATCAATTAGAAATTCGGGATGTCCAAATGCAAGTTCCATCAACTCGTTCCTTATAAGCGCCTCCATCTTCTTCGCCGCTCTTCTCCTTTTATCTGTCAGCTGGCGGGCAGCATCGGCAAGTCTCTCCTCCAGCAACGACAGCCGGGACTCACAGGTTCCGGCTTCTTCATTTATCTTCTCGAGAGTCTCCAACTCATTGACAGCTTCGTCCCTGTAATGAAGAACGGCCTCAATCCCTTCTCCATATTTCTTTTCGAGCTTCCTGATCAATTCCAGTCGCTCCTCCAGGTTGTCCAATCTTTCAGGGTCAATGTCATAAGTGTCCTTGTGGCTCCTCAGGGCGGCAGAGGCGTCTTCAATCAGCGGCATGGCCGCCTCCAGCAGAGTCTGTATCTCGCCCGCCCCATGATCAATTGAAGAAATCTCCTTCAGGGTCGAGATTATCGCCGACATCTTTTCAACACATGAGCCCTCAGCCCCGTAAATCATGCCGTACGCGGTCTCTGATAGCTCCCTGAGTTTGTTCAGATTTGAGAGTATGGCGCGGTCTTCAACCAGGGCCTCTTTTTCTCCCGG
>DATHCU010000424.1:0-2053 GCA_035319385.1 Thermodesulfovibrionales bacterium | reverse complement strand
CGGCCTTATCAAGATCCTTCAATAATACCTGCCCCTTTAATGCATCCTCCTTGACCATGTCACTCCCTCCTTTTTGAAATGAAGAACCCTGCGTCTAAGACCGCAGTGTATCTTAACGTATGGATTCAGTTCTCCATAATTCGCTAGCTAATCCGTCGGCAAGCCGACGGAGTTAGCACTCATTATCCCCTCACGGAAAACTCTACTCATGTTTGTTCTCTATCCCCGGCTTTCGCTGTTCTCTTCCTTACCCGCACAGCACACGCCTTGAGTTCGGGTATTTTTGACACAGGATCAACGACGGTATTGGTAAGCACATTGGCCGCCGCTTCCCTGAAATGAAAAGGTATGAAGACCATCCCCCTTGAAGGACGCTCCGATATCAATGCCTTGATTTCTATGGAGCCTCTTCTTGAAGATACCTCCACAATGTCGTTATCAGACACCCCGAGACTGACGGCATCATCAGGATGCAATTCAACATAAGCGGTCGGGGAAACAGCATTGATCGCGGCCACCCTTCTTGTCATGGTGCCGGTATGATACTGAAAAAGTATTCTTCCTGTCGATAGCACGAAAGGAAATTCACTGTCCGGCATTTCCTCCGCGCCCTTATATCCGACCACCGTGAAAGAAGCCTTTCCGCGTGGGAATCCAGCCTTGAAAAGATACTGAGTGCCGGGGTGATCTGGCGTGGGGCACGGCCATTGCAGGCCTCTTTTGGCAATTCTTCCATAAGTAATTCCTGCAAGGGCCGGCCACAGCCTGCCGGCCTCATGGAAGATATCCTCGATCAGATTATATCTCATGCCGTGGCCCATTCGCTTTGACAGTTCCAGGATTATATGCGAGTCCTCCTTTGCCTCTCCGGGAGGAGCAACAGCCTTCCTGACACGCTGGACCATACGCGCCGTGTTCGTAAAGGTGCCATCCTTCTCAGCAAAGCAGGCGGCAGGCAGTACGACATCCGCAAGCTCCGCCGTTTCCGTCAGGAATATATCCTGAACCACGAGAAGGTCGAGTTTCTTAAGCGCTGACACGGTATGGCGCATATCCGGGTCGCTCAGAACAGGGTTTTCACCCATAATATACATGGCCTTGATGTCCCCTTTGCTTGCGGCCCCTGTCATTTCCGTTGCGGTCAGGCCCCTTTTCGTCGAAAGTTGATTACCCCAAGCCTTTTCAAACTTCGCCCTGACCCCAGGGACATCGACTTTCTGATATCCCGGATACATATCCGGTGTGCATCCCATATCAGTTGCGCCCTGCACGTTGTTCTGACCCCTCAGAGGATTGACTCCGGTGCATTCCCTTCCGAGATTTCCGGTCATCAACGCAAGATTTGCGATACTGCAGACGTTGTCCGTGCCATGAGTATGCTGAGTAATCCCCATGGTGTAATATATGCCGGGCCGGACAGCGTCTCCGTACAGCAGGGCTGCCTTGACTATATTCTCCTTGGGTACGCCGGTCATTCTTTCGCCGATCTCAGGGGTGAAATCTTCGAGAGAGACCTTGAAGGACTCGAAACCCTCTGTACGCTCGTCTATAAACTTCCTGTCAATGAAATCCTCTTTCACTATGACGTGCATGATGGAGTTCAAAAGGGCGATGTCGGTGCCGGGTCTGTGCTGCAGCCATAGGCTAGAGAATCTCACCAGATCAATCTTCCTCGGATCAGCCACTATCAGCTCGCCGCCCTTCCTCACTGCCTTCTTCATCTGGAGTCCGATGATAGGATGTGTCTCCGTTGTATTAGACCCTATGACGAATATGACATCGTGGTTTTCGATCTCGGCCATGGAGTTCGTCATCGCTCCCGAACCGAAGACTGCGGCCAGACCGGCCACCGTTGAGCTATGTCAGTATCTGGCGCAATGGTCTACATTGTTCGTTCCGATTACGGACCGCATGAACTTCTGGAAGATGAAATTCTCCTCATTGGTGCATCGTGCTGAAGACAGACCCGCGATTGAATCGGGTCCGCAGGAGTCCTTTATTTCCTGCAGCCTTCCGGCTATAAAACCAAGGGCTTCGTCCCATTCAACCTCTT
>DATHCU010000423.1:0-2346 GCA_035319385.1 Thermodesulfovibrionales bacterium | reverse complement strand
CCCACACGTGGGAGTTGACACGACGGCTTCAGCATCCACAAATATGTCAAGCAGACCTTTCTTCATAGCCTGCCTGTATATCTTCTGAGTGGCGGGGATAACGATCATCCTCACGTTAGGGTTCACCTTTCTGCCCTTGATTACCGTAGCAGCCTCGAGAAGATCCTCGTACCTGCCGTTCGTACAGGATCCGAGAACAACCTGATCGATCGTAACATTCGACAGATCCCATGCAGGCTTCGTGTTAGAGGGGAGGTGGGGGCATGAAACCGTGAGGGGTATCTTAGAGCAGTCGTATTCCCTGATATCCACGTACGCCGCCTTTTTGTCCGATCTGTAAAAAGAGAAAGGTCTCTTGGCCCTGTTTTTCACATAGGTCCTGGTTATCCTGTCAGGCACTATTATGCCGTTCTTGCCACCCGCTTCTATCGCCATGTTGCACATAGTAAGCCTTCCATGCATCGGAAGGCTTTGGATTGTCTCTCCTTCAAACTCCATCGCCCTATAGAGCGCCCCGTCGACGCCTATGTCTCCAATAGTGTGAAGGATGAGGTCTTTTCCTCCAATCCACTTGCCGAGTTTTCCATAGTAGATGAATTTCATGGACTCGGGTACCTTGAACCAGCATTCACCTGTGGCCATAGCGGCTGCAACGTCAGTTGATCCCACACCCGTCGAAAAAGCCCCGAGAGCACCGTAGGTGCAGGTGTGGCTGTCCGCTCCAACTACGCAGTCTCCAGGCACGACGAGTCCTTCTTCAGGCAGCAGCGCGTGTTCGACTCCCATCCGGCCGACTTCGAAATAAAGACCGAGATTATGTTCTTTTGAAAAGACCTTGAGCATCCTGCACTGTTCTGCTGCTTTAATATCCTTCTGAGGGGCAAAGTGATCCGGGATAAGGGCGATCCTGTCTTTGTCAAAGACATCTTCGGCGCCGATCTTCTTGAATTCAGATATGGCTATGGGCGCCGTTATATCATTTGCCAGCACAAGGTCGACCTTTGCATTTATCAGTTCACCGGGCGCAACTTCCTTCTTGCCGGAATGAACAGCCAGAATCTTCTCAGTAATCGTCATACACTTCCTCCATATTTGAGATGAAATATTATACCTCATTTCGGCTTGTCAATTTGATCCGCAGAAAGCTCTGTCGGCAGGTGCGCGTCTTTGAAACTCCACTACCCTCGGGGATACTTTTGTGGTAGAATAACCTCTACACTACTATCTGAAGAGCGGGCGCGATGAAGAAAATCAAGAGAATCTTAATTGCCAACAGAGGTGTCACTGCAGTCAGGATTATGCATACCTGCAGGGACAGGAAGATCCCTACGACCACGGTATACAGCACTCCTGACCGGCTTGCGCATCATGTCTTTATGGCTGATGCAGCGATCCACATCGGTGAGGCCCCGCCTGCAGAGTCCTATCTCAATATGGATAAGATGATTGCCGCAGCCATCCAGAGCGATTCGGATGCTGT
This sequence comes from Thermodesulfovibrionales bacterium, assembly GCA_035319385.1. Taxonomy (GTDB): domain Bacteria; phylum Nitrospirota; class Thermodesulfovibrionia; order Thermodesulfovibrionales; family SM23-35; genus DYFC01. Next base: position 866 of record DATHCU010000423.1, on the reverse strand, counting down.
TCATCCGGGATGGGGATTCCTGGCCGAAAACGACAAATTTGCCCAGATGGTGATTGACGCCGGTCTGACCTGGATAGGTCCTAAACCGGAAGTTATAAGGGCCCTTGGTGACAAGATCCAGGCAAAGAAACTTGCCCAGAAGGCCAATGTGCCCACTATCCCCGGCATCATGGATGTCCACGGCATAGACCAGATAACGAAATGGATGAGGGAAGAGAAGGTTGCCTTTCCGATTATGATCAAGGCCGTTGCCGGCGGGGGCGGGAAAGGCATGGTGAAGGTCGAGAACAAGAATGAGTTACAGCAGGCATTTGGGCAGGCGCGTTCAGAGGCGCTGAAGTCGTTTGGCGATGACCGGGTGCTTGTGGAGAAATATATCGAGCGCGGCAGACATATCGAGGTGCAGATAGTCGCTGATGAGCATGGGAATGTGGTGCATCTCTATGAAAGGGAATGCACGATTCAGAGACGCAATCAGAAGATAATCGAAGAAGCGCCGTCGCCGTCTATCAACGATGACCTGAGAAAAGAGATATGCTTTACCGCTACGCGTCTTATGAGGGAGATAGGATACAACTCAGCGGGAACGGTTGAGTTCATCTTTGATTCGTCGACAAAGAAGTTCTACTTCCTTGAGGTCAACACGAGGCTGCAGGTGGAGCACGGAATAACGGAGCTGATTACGGGGTTGGATATCGTGGGCATCATGATAGATGCTGCCATGGGCAAGAAATTGCCCTTCAAGCAGGCGGACATCCATCCGAACCGCTGGGCCCTTGAAGTCAGAATGAATGCGGAGGACCCGAAGACCTTCAGCCCATCTTTCGGTACCATCACACGGCTGCAGGTGCCGCAGGGGCCGGGCG
>DATHCU010000422.1:0-8098 GCA_035319385.1 Thermodesulfovibrionales bacterium | reverse complement strand
ACAGCGATGGACGGATTGTCAATTCGGACGGGTATCCGCTTGAGCCGGCGATCACTATTCCCGCGGATGCCTCGAGCATAACAGTCGGTTCTGACGGCAAGGTGACGGCTGTCCAGGCAGGCAGCATCACGCCCACGGAGATCGGGCAGATAGAACTCGCGAGGTTCATAAATCCCGGAGGTCTTAAGGCGATGGGCAAGAACCTGTTCACTCCGACCGGATCATCCGGTGAGGTCACTACAGGCAACCCTTCGACTGCAGGCTTCGGCACTGTCGCCCAGGGATACGTCGAGATGAGCAACGTGAACATTGTCGAGGAAATGGTGAATATGATCGTAAGCCAGAGGGCCTATGAAATAAACTCCAAGGCTGTTCAGGCTTCGGACGAGATGCTTCAGGTAGCTAACAATCTTAAGAGATAAAAGATAGTTCAACCGTAATATCCAATGAGAACTGCAGAATTAAGAGAAATAGAGAGGAGCTCAAACAGGGTGTATCAGGAATGCCGCGCAAAAAAGGGAGAGAGAGGGATAATATCAAGCGCGGTGGGGTTGCTTTCTTTAGTCCCGCTCTTTCTTGTATTCCTACTGCCTTCGGTGAGCGCCGCCGCGTGGACGCCTGAAGAAGTGCTCAAGGCATATCTCAAAGACAACTACCCCTGGCGCGATGTTGAAATCTCCGACCTTGCGATCGACGGCACAATCCCCGCAGAGCAGCCCGCCAAGATACTGGTCGAAAAGGGGCTGCCGGGCAGAACAGTCTTTTCTCTTGAATTCGAAAACGCAGGCAGGCTTACAGCGACGGCCAATGTCAGGGCCTTTGATACGATTGTCTTGAGCAGGCGGGCATACAAGAAGGGATACACACTGCAGAAGGATGATGTCTACACAATGCTGATGGACGTTCAGCGCATCCCTGCGAATGCACTTGGTTCTGTCGAGAGCGCTGTCGGAAAGTCTCTGTCACGCACAATAATGGCAAATACTCCGGTCGGCTCAGGCATGCTGCAGGAGGGCAGATCGATAAAGAGAGGCAAGAGGGTCACGTTGATAATAGAGGGAGCAGGTTTCACTATTACGACTGCCGGAGAAATAAAAGAAAACGGAAGCGTGGGCAGCGCGATCAAGGCGATAAACGCCTCTTCCAAAAAGATCGTTGCCGGCCTTCTTATAGACGAAAATACTGTGAAGGTGGATCTGTAGAGATGCGAAACGCGGGTTCTGAGACAACGGGTGGTAGGCGAGTGACAAGGCGCACTGAACGCGCGATGCTGGGTGCGTTCTGTTCAATGGCATTTGCAGCCTTGATGTCCGCCGGCTGCGCAACCACGACAGTTGAGCTTCCTCCAAGCCCTCCCAAGTATGTGTATCAGAACGAGAGCGTGGATCATCCTGCTGTCAACTCACTCTGGAGCAACGGCGCGAGCCTGTATGAAGATCCGAGGGCAAGGCGATTGAACGATCTGGTAACCATACAGGTGGTCGAAAACATAACCGGCTCGGGCACGGCGGATACCAACACAAGCAAGAAGTCGACCCTTGATGTCGGTGTCAGCAAGTTTTTCGGCACACCCCTTGATCTTAATCTCAAAAATCTTTATGGACACGGCAATACCTTCACCCCCGGGGTAGCGGGATCCGCAACGAACGATTTCCAGGGGAGCGGCGCAACATCAAGGGTCGGGAGCCTGGTTGGAACGATCACGGCCAAGATTGTCGAGGTCATGCCAAACAACAATCTTGTCCTTGAGGCGAGAAAGGAACTCACGATTAACAACGAGAAACAGATACTGGTGCTTAGGGGTATGATAAGGCCGGATGACATTGCGGTGGACAACACGATACTGAGCAGCAGGGTTGCAGACGCGAAGGTGTATTTTGTAGGAGACGGAGTTGTTCAGGATAAACAGCGGCCAGGATGGCTGGTCAGAGGGTTGGATGCGGTATGGCCATTCTAGACCCGAGGACAGGAATGAACGATGCGAAATGCGCGGTACAGAGACGCGCTGCGATAATCTTGATCTTCATAGCCGTGATTATTGCGGTCTTTTCGCTGGCTGCGTCCGCTCATGCGGAACGTATCAAGGATATCGCGGATTTTGAAGGTGTCAGAGAGAATCAGCTCATAGGATACGGACTCGTTGTCGGACTCGATGGGTCCGGAGACAAAGGGCTTGCAACTATGCAAGGTATTGCCAATATGCTCCAGAGGATGGGGCTGACGGTAAAGCCGAATGATATAAAGGCGAAGAATACCGCATCTGTCATGGTTACTTCTAAGCTTCCTCCTTTTCCTAAGGCGGGTACCAGGGTGGATGCCCTGGTATCTACTATCGGAGACGCAAAGAGTCTCCAGGGTGGAACTCTTCTACTTACCCCATTGAAGGGCCCTGACGGCAAGTCTTATGCCCTTGCCCAGGGCCCAATTTCTATCGGGGGATTCGTAGGCGGCGGCGGTGGCACGACCGTACAGAAGAATCATCCCACATCCGGCAAGGTCCCTGAAGGCGTCACCATAGAGAAGGACCTGCCATTTGTCCTCGGCAACGGAAGGGATATCAAGGTATTTCTGAAAAGGGCTGACTTCACTACCGCTTCAGGTATGGCAAAGAAGATAAATGATGAGCTGAAGGGCGATTATGCCACAGCGAGCGATTCCTCTTCGGTGAGGGTGATAATACCCCTGGAATTTGCAGGCAGGGTCCCGGAACTTATAACCCGCATCGAGAGCATAGATGTGAAGGTGGATGAGCCGGCCATTGTCGTAATTAACGAAAGGACCGGAACCGTCGTGATCGGTGATAAGGTCAGGATTTCACCTGTTGCTATCGCGCACGGCAGCCTGACAATAGAGATAAAGACGGAATACAACGTTTCTCAACCTTCTTCTTTTGCCCCTGACAAGGCCGAGACAGTTGTCGTACCGAAGACTGATGTGACGGCAAAGGAACAGAAGGCTTCTCTCATTGAGGTCTCGGGTGTGACCCTTGGAGAGATAGTAAAGGGGCTGAACACGCTTGGCGTAACACCGAGGGATATGATCTCTATACTCCAGGCATTGAAGGCATCGGGCGCTTTAAGGGCTGAGCTTGAGATTATTTAGCCGGAAGATACGGCATTCGAGTGGAAGAATATGATCGATAATTCAAACGCAGGTTACTACGGTAATATTGAGGAACTCCGCAGCCGGAGAGACCCCGGGGCGCTAAAGGCGGTTGCAAAGGAGATGGAAGCCCTCTTTGCATATGAACTCATAAAGGCAATGAGGGAAAGCACAGGCGCATCGCCCAAGGAGGGTCTTGGCGGTGATGCCTATATGAGCATGTTTGATACGGAACTTGCAAAACTCTTTTCGGAGAGGGGTCTCGGTCTCCAGGATATGCTGCTTCAGGGTCTGACGAGGGCTGCTGAAAAAGCGGCCGGTCAGGAAAGAGATGTGGCAGCCACAAACCAGGGCGTGCCGGACTCCAGTCTGAAGGATGTCGGAAGCATTCAACGGTCATTATCTGCCTCTCCTCCATATTTTGTCCCATTGCCTCCTCAGGACGTGGATTTGCGGATTCCGTCTGTTGGAGGCAATGGGCCCCTTCTTCCAGGGGCAGGGAAGGAACTTCCGGAGACCGGTGCTGAGGCGCGCACAGATGATGTGTCCCGGATGAAAACGCTGTTTAATCAAGAGGTTGGGGGCCAAGGCGGGGGGGACCATAGATGAAATTAAAGAAATTTGTTAAAGTTCCGATAAGAAAAGAAAATAATTCGCATTCTTGGAGGAGGATAGTGTCATGAAGATTCAGGGGAATAAGCCGCCTGAGGGACAGGAGATAAGCCTGAATGCCCAAAAGATAAGCAAGACAGACGGCAATGAAAAGGCATCCGCGCCTGAGAAGCCGAGGACTTTGAGTGACAAGGTCGATATCTCGGGCAAGGGAAAAGAGATTGCGGAGCTGATGGCAGCCGTTAATCAACTTCCCGATGTCCGGAGCGACAAGGTGGAGGCTGTAAAAAAGGCCATAGAATCAGGTACATATAAGATCGATCCCCGGAAGATAGCCGAGAAGTTTCTCGAAGAGATCTAGTCCGGGCGGTCGAAGGACGTACAGTTAATCGCAAGCAGCCGGCGCAGATAACAAATGGCCCTGCAAGATAGCGGGCGGCAGCCGGTTCATGGCAAAGGGAAAGCGGGATGAATACCCTCGACAGGATAAAGGACATACTGGTCGAACAGATAAACGGCTATCGTATACTTCTCGATCTGCTTCAGAAGGAGCGCGAGAGCGTATTGAGTCTGGATACGAATAGAGTCGAGAGCATCTCGAAAGAGAAGGACACGGTCATAATCAGACTCAGGCTTACCGAAGACGAGCGGGTACGGCTTCTCGATAAGTTCGCTGCCGAGAACAATCTCCCGCGGAATTTCAGCCTCCAGAGCCTAATTGAGACGACAGGGGACGACGGCCTGGAGATACTCAGGATGCAGCTCGTATCCCTGGTTCAGAGCATTGATGAGCTGAACAAATTTAATATGGTGCTGATAGGGCGTTCCCTTAATTTTGTAAGGCATTCAATGGCCTTCTTTGAATCACTGGGCCTTGACGTGGACCAGCTCAACAGAAGAAGAGTATTCTCGGCGGAGATCTAAGTGTATCTTTTCGGATTGTTCAATATCGGCAAGTCAGCCATATACGCCAGTCAGACTGCACTGAGCGTCACCGGCAATAACATAGCCAATGCCAATACCCCAGGATACAGCAGACAGGAGGCGGTACTCGATGTGTCAACGCCTGTTTCGGTGAGCGGCGGGTATATGGGAACCGGCGTCAGAGTCGCCGGTATAAGGCGACATTATGACAATTTCATTCAGTCGCAGTTGCTGAGTCAGAACCAGTACTACGGAAGGTCGCAGTCGCTTGACAGCGCCTTTGGTCAGATCGAGCAGGTATTTAATGATTCGGGCGGAGCTGGTCTGTCGAGTCCCCTGGCGGACTATTTCAATGCATGGCAGGACGTCAGTTCCAATCCCGAAGGCCAGACCCAGAGGACAGTGCTGCTGCAGAAGGCGAATACCCTGGTTATCGCTGCGCAGAGGATGGAGAACGGGATTACAGGAAACCTCAAGAGCATTAACGGACAGATCGGGGACACTGTCGGCAGGATCAATACCATTGCGTCAGAGATAGCAGCATTGAATGAACGCATCTCTCAGGCGGAAGGGAGTTCGTCATCGGGCAGTGCGAATGACCTCAGGGACCAGAGGCAGAACCTCCTGAACGAACTCGGCACCCTGACGGAATTCAGCTCGAATGAAGAGACAGACGGTTCAGTTAATGTGTCGATGGGTATGAAGAGCCTTGTTTACAAAGGCAACACGAATCTCCTTTCGGTGCAGACTGATGAAAACGGGGACAAGATGGTATATCTTGACAAGACCGACATAACGTCAAAGGTCTATCAGGGCCAGCTCGGCGGGCTCATATCTGCGCGTGACACTATCGAGAACCACCAGTTGAAAGATCTCCGAAAGATGATCGCTTCTGTCATCAAAGAAGTGAACCTCCTCCATAGAAACGGGTATGGTCTCGACTCCTCAACCGGAAACAACTTCTTCGGTTCTCTTGATCTGACAATACAGGACTCTTCGTCCGGTGCTGATATGACCGCTTCCATTACAGACCTGTCTCAACTTACACTGAACGAGTATGACATCAGTTTCGACGGGAGCGGGGATTACCATGTGTTGAACAAAGACACGGGCTCGGAAGTGGCCACCGGGGCTTACGTATCCGGCAACCCGATATCGTTTGACGGGATCTCTGTCACTGTTTCCGGCACGGTTTCCTCAGGGGATACGTTTTCGGTCAGCCCACTTACTACAGCCATCAAGAATTTCGGCGTCGCGATAAGCGATTACAGGAAGATAGCCGCGGCGACCTCGAACTCTGCGCTGCCGGGAGACAACTCGAATGCCTTGAATATTATCAAGCTGTCCCAGCAGAATATCTCGAATCTCGGGAGTAAGACTTATGCGAATTATTACGAAGGCATCGTCTCCGAGATCGGTTCTTTGAGCAGTTCTGCGGCTGACAGCCTCTTGTTCGACCAGAATATGCTGACTGACATAAGCAACAGGCGGGAGGCGATATCGGGTGTATCCATTGATGAGGAAGCGACGAACCTCATAAAGTTCCAGCGCGCCTTTCAGGCGGGTGCAAAGATGATACAGGTGACTGACGAACTCCTTCAGTCAATTTTGAATTTATGAGAATCACATCTCTCATGATATACAATCAGCTCGCCGGTTCCCTTCAAAGGAGCATGGATGAGTTCGCGAGGCTTAACGAACAGCTTGCCACCGGAAAGAAGATCGGCAAGCCTTCGGACGATGTTACAGGAGCGATCAATTCCATGGGGTACAGGTTGAGTATCAGCTCCAATGAGCAGTACAAGAGGAATATCGACCAGACCAATATTCAGCTCGACTTCACCTCCAAGATTGTCAGTTCAGTATCCGACAGCCTTCTAGACCTGCATGAACTGGCATCCATGGGCAACAACGCTCAGGCCCAGGAGCAAAGGGACTTCTACTCGAGCGAGGCCGCACAGTGGAGAGACTATTTTCTGAGCCTTTCAAACAGCAAGCTGGGAAGCAAATATGTCTTTTCCGGGCAGAATACAGACAAGCCGGCCTTTGTTTACAACACTACTACAGGAAAGTACGATTACCAGGGGAATACCGGAGAGACAAAGGTTTTGATCGATGATCAAGCCACTGCAACGATGAACATTCAAGGCAGCAGGGTGTTCAGCTTCGCGCTCACCGATCCTCTCCCAACAGCGCTTTCCGACGGCACTCCCGTCCAGTATACTCAAGCCGCAGATCCTGTGACCGGAATCAATACGGTGACAGTCACCATCGGAAACGCGGGAGACGCCGGTTATGACACCTTCAGCTTTTCGAACCTTATGGATATCGCCAATGTTATGAGCTCTTCCTGGCAGTATAAAGGCATCGACGGAAACAGCCTGAATGCTGACGCGGCCGTAAGCGAACAGATGGCAATGCACAGGATAGCTGCCCTTGCCAAGCCTCTGGATGACGCCCGCATCCAGGCCCTTAACATCGAGTCCGAAATAGGTTCAAGACAGGTCCTCGTGAACGATCAGAGCACAAGGCTCGACAGCAGCACCCTTTCATTTCAGAACTCCCTCACCAAGACCGAAGATGCCGATATGAATCAGATAGCCACTGATCTCATCAAGACGCAGACAGCCCTTCAGGCCATGATGCAATCGGCCTCCAGAATACTCTCCCAGTCGCTTCTCGATTTCCTGAAGTAGCCATCAGCAAAGAGTTTTCACCATAGAAGGCTTTCTTGTTATGTCCGTCTTCTGTTTGTCCTTCCACGATTTGTCAACTATTTGACATTGGATCGCAGGAGTCCGTCGATATATCACTAGGGTGAATCCCTCAGGCGCTTATCTTCCGCGTTTTTGCCATGTTTTGCTGCAAAAAAGCACCTCTTCATCATCTGGCAAAGTATTTGCTTTAAGTGTACGAGTGTAGAAGATGCGGAACGGAGGAGCTATGAAAGTTGTCATTCTGTGCGGGGGGCTGGGCACGCGCCTGAGAGAGGAGACCGAATTCAGACCGAAACCCATGGTGAACATAGGAAGCCGGCCGATCCTCTGGCACATTATGAAGACTTATGCATCGTATGGTTTCAAGGATTTTATTCTGTGCCTCGGCTACAAAGGGGAAATGATAAAGGAGTATTTCTACAACTACGAAGTCCTGAATAGCGATTTTACAATTGAACTGGGTGAGAGCAAGAAGGTGCAGATCTATAACAATCACGGAGAAAATGGCTGGCGGATTACCCTGGCGGATACAGGTGAGAAGGCGCTAAAAGGGGCCAGGCTGAAGAAGATAGAGAAGTACCTGGACGGTGACACCTTCATGATGACGTACGGCGACGGCGTTGCGGACATCAACATTGAATCGCTTCTGCAATTCCACGGGAAGCACCGAAAACTTGTCACTGTTACGGGCGTCAACCCCGCGTCCCGCTTTGGAGAACTGAAGGTCAAAGGGGACACGGTTG
>DATHCU010000421.1:0-4683 GCA_035319385.1 Thermodesulfovibrionales bacterium | reverse complement strand
GACTCGGGAGACTTCTCATAAGACTTTTGTCCTCAACGACTGGGAAACGCGGGACGATATAGTGGCACACAGAGACTTGTATGTGTGGCTGCCGCGACTGGATCAGCTGCAGATGCTGGTAGACTGGACACTCTGGGAGTTCAAGATTACAAAGGATAGCGAAATAAAGATGCTCTATACCGCTATATCAGAAGACGTGAGAAGCGGATCTGTCTCCGGAACTTCACTTGGACAGGTGTGGCTTGCTTTCATAATGAAAGCAAAGTACAACAAGACTTGGGATCCGAAAGAGTCCCGATGGAGGTAGGCGCAGGCACTACCTTCATCAGGAGAGAAGGTAGTGCCCTTCGAGGTCTATATATGAGTAAGTGCTCCTCTGCTTCCGCCTTCTGGCAAAGTCGGCCTGTTTTCTAGAAAAAGACTACCAGGTTCTGTCCTTCTTCTCTTTCCACCTGATTGTAAAACCCGCATTCAGCACACTTCGCTGCCTGAGGTCCCTTTTCTTTCCGGTCGGCCATAGTGTCTCTGGCGTACCAGCATATTCTACCGCCATTTTTCCCGTTATTTACACCGTCAAATTTATCGGAGGTCATAGCGGGGCATCTGTCCGTCCCACCACCGCAATTTTTGTATTCCCAGCAATTCAGTTTACTCATAGTCTTCCTCCTTTCCTTAGGGTGCTTCTTGATAATGATACCCGCAAAGATAGTGCCAGGGAGATGTGAGGTAAAAACTGCATGATAACAAGCAGTTGAGATTGTAGAGGTGCGGGAGGTTGAAATAATATGATTACACTATGCAATAATATTGCGACATATATGCGCAATATTGAAAGATGAGTTTTACGTCAGGCCGAAGCGCTTCATCTTCCGCCAGAGCGTCGTCGGGTGGATCCCGAGGGCCTTAGCAGCTGCAGAGCGCCTGCCGGAGTTGGTTGCCAACGCCTTTCTGACAGCCTCTTCCTCGGCCCTGAGAAAGTCATTTGCCTCAGCCCGGGGCATATCTTCAGCGACAGTCATGAACGATTCTCTGAATTCTTTCGGCAGATGTTCAACATTCATCCTTTCCTCCCTGGACATGACAAATGCGTGCTCAACGATATTCTCAAGTTCGCGGATGTTTCCGGGGAAGTCATATGACATAAGAAGACGCATGACGTCTTCAGACACGAAAAGAATCTTCTTTCCAGTCTTCAGGTTCAGCTTCTTTATGAAGTGGTTGACGAGGAGAGCTATGTCTTCTTTTCTCCTGCGGAGGGGTGGCAGGTCGATCTTAAGGATGTTCAGACGGTAGAACAGGTCCTCACGGAACAACCTCTGCCTGACCATGTCCATGAGATTGCGGTTTGTTGCGGCTATAATGCGAACGTCTGCCTTCACCGTTGCTGTAGCTCCGAGCGGCTCATATTCTCTTTCCTGCAGCACGCGCAGGAGCTTTGCCTGCAGCGGGGCGGGCAGATCGCCTATTTCATCAAGAAAGAGCGTGCCGCGCTCGGCAAGGGCGAACCTCCCCGGTTTATCTTTCTTTGCATCTGTGAATGCCCCTTTCTTATATCCGAATAGTTCGGACTCAAGGAGGTTCTCCGGTAGGGCCCCACAGTTTATGGCGATGAACGGGAAGTCTCTTCGTCTGCTCAGATTATGGATCGCCCTTGCAAACAGCTCCTTGCCCGTGCCGCTTTCCCCTTGTATCAGAATGGTGCTCTCGCTCTCGGCCATCTGGGGAAGAATTTCGAATATCAGCTGCATTTCGTGGTTCTTGCCGATTATATCTCCCATTGAGTACGTGCGGGATATCTCCTTCTTCAGCGCCTCAAAGGCCGACAGATCTCGAAATGTTTCCACTCCGCCGATGATGTTCCCTTTTTCATCCTTAAGGAGGGCTGTGCTTATAGATATTGGGATGATGTTTCCTTCATGATTCATGATCTTCACAGGCACATCGATGAACTCCTTGCCGGAGGCAAGGGTCTGCTTCAGTGCGCAGCCCGCGTGGCAGATGTCAGCGTGAAAGATGTTGAAACACTTCCTGCCTAGGGCATCCTCGTGGTTCATGCCGGTGATGCGGGAGGCCGCCCGGTTGAAAGAGGTGATATTGAGCTCTTTATCGATTGTGAACACCCCATCTGCTATGCTGTCCAGTATTATCTTGGTCGCAAGCAGACAATTGCCCTCGTCTTTTCTTTCCTTTTCCATACTTATAATTATCGCGAAGTAAAACAAATAATCAAGGCCGTATTGAGACCGGATGCACTCACAGGCCGCTCCCCCTGATAAAAATTACTCTTCTTGAAAACGCTGCCCTGCGAACTGTAATTTGGCTATCTTCAAAAGAATTAGAGAGAAGTAGAACCATAATGAAGATAGTTATATTGGGCGGTGGGAGTGCGGGGGGGTCATGGTCGAAACAGAATGAGAAATTTGTTCAGCCCGGTCAGGGGATGAAATGGATATCATGCTCAGGGGAATACAGTCTGCCGCCGCGAAAACCATGAAGCAGTTAATTGAGTCGCCCCCCGTCCTGGCTTTGGCAATCTCATGAAGTCCATGAGGGATCCGGAAGTGCAGAGGGGATTTCTGTTCCTCACCGGGTTCGCTAAGAACCTATCTATGTCTGTCTCCGAAGAGTCTCAGCAGATACGCGGCAAATAGGTAGAACTCCCGTAATTGCCAACGGGAAGACGTTCTGCAGGCGCGTCTTCCCGGGAACTTCCTCGATCTGTATCTCGACATAACCGATGTACATCTTAATCTCGGTTTATGGTAAAATTAGATAATTTTTTAAAGGGAGCCATAAAAGATTATGAAAATGTCCGGTGCTGAGATATTTCTTGAGTGCCTGAAGAGGGAAGGGGTAAAACATGTTTTTGGTTATCCCGGTGGAGTCATCCTTAATATATTCGACCTGCTCTATGATAGCAAGGATCTGCAGCTTGTTCTGACGAGACACGAACAGGGGGCTGTTCATGCTGCGGACGGCTATGCCCGTTCGACAGGGAAACCGGGAGTTGTGCTGGTAACATCTGGTCCGGGGGCTACCAATACGATAACAGGCATCGCAACGGCGTCTATGGACTCGATACCCCTTGTCGTCTTCTCAGGACAGGTTCCCACCATGCTGATTGGCAATGACGCATTTCAAGAAGCCGACATCGTCGGAATTTCAAGACCCTGCACAAAATACAATTTCCTTGTAAAAGACGTGAGGGATATGGCGACAATTGTGAGGGAGGCCTTTCACATCGCTATGACGGGGCGGCCCGGTCCTGTGCTTATAGACCTTCCTAAAGATGTTACAAGCGCGAAGACAGAGTTCGTCTGGCCGGATATAAAGATCAGAAGTTATAACCCTACTCTCGAAGGTAACAAATGGATGATCGCGCAGGCAGCCCAGCTGATCTCCAAGTCAAAGAAGGCGCTGATAGTTGCGGGGGGCGGGGTGGTGCTCTCAGGAGCCTCAAAGGAGCTCCGCGAACTGGCTGAATACAGCGACTTGCCTGTGACTATGACATTGATGGGGTTGGGCTCTTTCCCGGGGACTCACGACCTCTCTCTTGGCATGCCGGGCATGCACGGGACGTATTATGCTAACAAGGCGATACAGGAGGCGGACCTTCTCATCGCAGTTGGTATGCGCTTCGACGACAGGGTCACCGGGAAGATCGATGCCTTTGCGCCGAATGCAAAGGTAATTCATATTGATATCGATCCTACTTCCATCAGGAAGAATGTCAGGGTGGACGTCCCCATAGTGGGGGATGTCAAGAGAGTTCTCACGGTTCTGAATAAGCTGATGAAGGATGAGACCAAGGAACAGTGGACAGAGGTCCGCAAGTCATGGTTGAAACAGATAGACGTGTGGAAAAAAGAAAGACCCATGACATATACGTACAGCGAGGATGTGATAAAACCACAGTTTGTAGTGGAGAAGATATTTGAACTTACAAAGGGCGATGCGATAATCTCGACCGAAGTGGGGCAGAACCAGATGTGGGCTGCCCAGTTCTATAAATTTGACAAACCCAGAATGTGGCTGACTTCGGGTGGCCTGGGTACCATGGGATATGGGTTCCCTGCCGCCATTGGGGCGCAGTTTGCTCATCCTAACAAGCTGGTTATCGATATTGCCGGCGACGGAAGCATCCAGATGAATATCCAGGAGTTGGCAACCGCCGCCATAAACAAACTGCCTGTCAAGGTTGCTATACTGAACAACCGTTATCTGGGGATGGTAAGACAGTGGCAGGAACTCTTCTATAACGAACGTTATTCACATACTCATCTCGAGGTGGTGCCCGATTTTGTGAAAGTGGCGGAAGCCTATGGAGCTGTTGGATTGAGGGCGACAAAACCGAGCGAAGTAGAGCCTGTTCTGAAGGAAGCATTCAAGATCAAGAGGACGGTGTTCATGGATTTCGTAGTAGACTGGAAGGAAAAAGTCTATCCCATGGTTCCTGCGGGCGCTCCGATTGATCAGATGCTCTTTGAAGAGAAGCCCGAAAAAACAGAAAAGAAACTGAAGGCGGTGAAATAGATGAGACATACCATTTCACTTCTCGTCGAAAATAAATTCGGAGTATTGTCAAGGATCTCGGGGTTGTTCAGCGGCAGGGGTTACAACATCGAAAGTCTTTCGGTGGGAGAGACGATAGACCCGCAGATATCGAATATGACCATTGTCACC
>DATHCU010000420.1:0-5754 GCA_035319385.1 Thermodesulfovibrionales bacterium | reverse complement strand
GGACAGCGGCCACGGGATTCCGGCGGACATGCGGGATAAAATCTTCCTGCCATTCTTTACAACCAAGGAGAAGGGCACTGGTCTGGGCCTCGCAATTGTCCACAAGATCGTAGTCTCACATGGGGGCAGCATATCGGTTGACAGCAGCGATGAGGGAACGACCTTCAAAATCAGGCTCCCCCTCCTAAAATAGGGCCTCCCGTCTTTTCGCCATTTAAGCTGCAACTAAAGTTGTAATTATGGCTACACCTTTAGTTCGTGCTAATTAGAACCTATTCCAAATTGAATTAAGGATGTAGCTTCTGACAAAGTAGTAAGTAGAGAGACACAGATATGACCGAAAACGAAGTCATTGAGATAGTCAAGGAGTCCAACCTCTGGGAGACTCTGACACAGAAGGAACAGCAGGAAGCGATCAGTCACGCACTTAAGATCACCCGTGCCTCGTCGGAAAAGGACATAAAATAGTTCTTCCCCCACTCTTTGTCAGTCTAATCCGGCTCGCCTGAGACTACAAATAGTATCTAGGATTTCGGGAATTCCGTCTCTCTTAAGAACTTCTTCCGTCTCTGTTCCGCCGGTATTTGTGCGACCTCACCAGGACATATACAGAAATCAGGACGAACGCGAGGAAGATAATGACATGTTCCACCCTCGATATATCCTTCTTGATAACGTCGAGGCTGTTGCCTCCTGCATAACCGACTCCGGTCCAGATCGCCACCGTAAACAGCGACGAGATCGCATCGACAATAAGGAATTTCAGCAGCGGCATTCTCATGATGCCCGCAACGAGAAAGACTCCGCCCACGAGTCGTCCTCCTATAAATACAAAAGGGATGCCCCATCTATCAAATCTCTTCTCAAGAAGGGAGAGTCTTGCGGGCGACACGATTTTGCGAAAGAGCCTGTTGTCGACGATCGCGTGGCCATATCTTCTTCCCAGATAGTACGATATGAAATCTCCCGTCAGTATCCCTGAATAGGCCACAAGCAGACCAGGAATCGGCCTTATCGCACTCGTGGCAATCAACAATCCGCACCCTATTAGAGTAAAGTCCTCGGGAAAGAAAAATCCGGTCCCTCCAAGAATGAGCAGTACGAACAAGCCGATATATGGAAAATGTTCTAACATCCAACTTCTTTCACTGCGAAATCATCCGTCATCTATGTATTAAGTGCGGCCGCATATTCTGAATAATAGCAATTCTCGGGCTCTCCTCCAAACTGGAGATGCGATTCCGGCAAAAGAAAACATAAGCTTGCGTTTATGGCCAACTACCAAAACAAATTTGACTCTGTTATCATTAGAAGTAGAGCATTGTTGTTGAGACTTCCAATGAAGATCAGGTTGACTCCAAGGATATTTCTGTTTCTTTCGGCCTTTTCTCTGGTGTTCTGGCTAATACGAACCGCCGACCATGGAAAGATGCTTCTTGTCGATCTGCAGGATCTGGGAGGCATACCCTGGCTCTACTCTGCCATTTGTCTGATCTTCAGCATCCTGGCCGCATTCACGATCCAGAAGGAATGGGAACACTGGGATGATCTGGTCACCGCGATAAAGGGCGAATTGGATACAATCAGGGAATTGTGGAAATGGTCTCAGCATCTGGCGGGAGGCTCCCGTGATGATATCTCCAATTGCCTTGAGAACTATCTCACTGCACTCCTCGCAGATTGGCCTGAGACCCGTCGGGCAGACGGACGCTCTGCGGGCGAAAATGTACTGGATGTTCTTCGCAGGACGATTGTGGAGTTGCCCTCCGGAACAGGCAGGACACAGCAACTCGCCCTCTTTGAAGAACTGATCCGAAACAGGGACAAGAGGACCGACCAGAGTATAAGCCACATTCCGCAGGTCCTGAAGAATACGCTCATCTTTACTGACATTCTGGTTATTGTTCTTTCTCTCTTCATAGGGGTAAGGAATCCCTTCATAGATTATCTCTTTACGGTAAGCATCGCGGCGCTCTCATACACGATCTATATAGTCATCGACGACCTCGATAACCCGTTCAGACCGGGATCCTGGCATTTGACATCTTTTGAGCATCACCTGCTACTCGATAAGATACGGCTCGGACGCGACACAAAAGCATTCGACTGAGCTTTGCATTCATTAGCCCAGGAAAAAAGCCAGCGCTGCCATTGCTGGAAGGCATGAGACGTTACTTGACAAATTCCTCGATCGGGCTTATGTTAAGATTTACAAAAAGAAATTGGGGGAACCATGCCGAAGATAACGATACCTGACCTTTTAAGGAGAAAGACTGAAAACCGCAAGATTACGATGCTTACAGCGTACGACTTTCCGTTTGCGAATATACTTGACGAGGCTGGCATCGATATAATTCTGGTAGGCGATTCCCTGGGAATGGTTGTCCAGGGTCTCGAAAACACCCTTCCTGTAACCATGGACGAAATGGTCTATCACACCGGGATGGTATCAAGGGCTGTGAAGACCGCCATGGTTGTCGGAGACATGCCCTTTCTCTCTTACCAGGCAAGCATTGAGGAAGGTGTGAGAAACGCGGGAAGGTTCATGAAAGAGGCGGGGGCCGTCGCTGTCAAGATAGAAGGGGGCTCGGAGGTTGCCGATCTGATCAGGGCGCTCACAAGAGCTGAGATACCTGTGATGGCTCATATCGGTCTCACTCCCCAGGCAATACACAGGATGGGCGGATACAAGGTGCAGGGGAAGACAGCAGAGGCCGGACGAAGGTTGATTGAAGAGGCCAAGATCGCTGAAGAGGCAGGCGCTTTTTCGATCGTGCTGGAGGCTATTCCTATGGGAATTGCGGAGAGAATAACCGGGGAGCTATCCATCCCGACGCTCGGCATCGGCGCAGGTCCCCACTGTGACGGACAGGTGCTCGTGCTGCACGATGTTCTTGGACTTTTTGAGCGTTTTCTCCCGAAGTTTGCGAAGAGATATGCAAACCTTAGGGATGAAGCATTAAAGGCAGTTAGCCTGTACAAGGTCGAAGTCGAGCAGGGGATATTTCCTTCGGAAGACCAGAGCTTCAAGTGACACAGGGTGTTCGTACGGGGGACGAATCACGCCCGCAACATCGGGTCGCATATTCCGCTCTGCCGGGGCATCCCTGAAGCCGTCGGGATAGAGCCGCTTTGATAGCATACCAGCCATTTTCGATGAACAATATATGATGAGTGTTATGAATCAGAGGATGAAGAAAGCCAATCCGGTCATCATAATACTCTTCGTCGCCTTTTTCGCGGGCCTTGTCCTTGCGTATTCCAACCATTTCGAGAACGCCTTTCACTTTGACGACTCCCATACCATCGTTGACAATATCTTCATCCGGGACATTCATAACATACCTCTCTTTTTCAAAGATTCGCACACCTTCAGTTCGAACCCCCTGAATCAAAGTTATCGACCGCTGACGACTTCAACATTTGCCGTTGACTACCGGCTGGGCAACGGGTTAAAGTCAACCTTCTGTTTTCATCTGTCGACTTTTCTGTGGTACATGTTTCTCTGCATACTTCTGTATCTGCTCTTTCTGAATATTTTCAGTACGGCCGTGCAACACAGATGGAACAGGTATCTTGCCCTCTTCGGAGCTGCCTGGTTTGGTCTTCACACGGCCAATGCGGAAACGGTCAACTATATATGCCAGAGAGCCGACATCCTTTCGACGCTGATGGTAGTCGCCGGACTTGTTCTTTATGCATATCTGCCACGCCTGCGCAATCGCTATTTCTATCTGGCGCCTTTGGTAATCGGCATCTTCTTCAAGGAGCCTGCGGCTGTATTTGCCCCCCTGCTCTTCCTCTATATTCTCTTCTTCGAGAAGGAGTATTCGATCAGGGAAGGTCTCACCCGCCGGCATTTACTGGCCTCCTTGAAAGGATCTCTGCCAGCGTTTGTTATTACCCTTGGCATGGGAATCTTCGTGATCAGAATGCAATCAGCCACTTATACCCCAGGAGGCCTCTCCCGCATTCACTACCTCCTAACGCAACCCTTCGTGATGGCACACTATTTTATGTCCTTCTTTTTCCCATTTAATCTGAGCGCCGACTCCGACTGGAGAGTTGTGACAGATTTTTTTGACGAAAGGGTCTTTGCAGGCGTCCTTTTCATTCTTGCGATGCTTGCCGCGGCCTATTTCGCTTCAAAGAGGCAAGAGACTAGGCCCGTCTCCTTCGGAATTCTATGGTTTTTTGTAGCGCTTCTTCCAACATCCAGTTTCATACCCCTGGCCGAGGTGATGAACGATCACCGTATGTTCTTTCCGTTCGTAGGCCTCACGATGAGCGTATGCTGGATGTTCGGGCTGTTTCTCATCAGACACGAACATCAGGTGATCGGAAGACCTGCATTCAGGGTTATCATGATTGTTGTCCCTCTTGCGCTCCTGGCTGGCCACTCTTACGGCACCCACACGCGAAATGAAGTCTGGCGCACAGATGAATCACTCTGGTATGACGTGACTGTGAAGAGCCCGCACAACGGCCGGGGGCTGATGAATTATGGTCTTACACAAATGGAAAAGGGGAACTTTCCGGTAGCTCAGGAGTATTTTGAAAAAGCATTGATCCTTACGCCGTACTACCCCTATCTCCACGTTAACATGGCTGTGCTCAAAGACGCCTTGAACGAACAGTCCGAGGCAGAGAGATACTTCAAGTCCGCAATCCATTACGGCCCCAACAATCCGGAGGCATATTATTTCTACGCCCGATGGCTGAGCAGCCGGGGCCGGAATGGAGAAGCCGTTGAACTATTGAGCAAGACTCTTCAACTTAGCCCGGCCCATAACTCCGCGAAGATGCTTCTCGATAAGATCCGTTCGGTTCAATGGGGTGAAGGAGACATTTCCGGTAACATCGAAAATGCAACAGGCCACACCGCGGAGTACTATCTGGATCTCAGCCTCCAGTTGCACAAGCAGGGAAGATACCGCGAATCCATTCGGGCATGCACAGAAGCTCTGAGAATCAACCCCGAATACGATCTTGCCTACAACAACATCTGTGCCGCCTATAATGAATTGAAGATGTGGGACAGGGCGATCGACGCATGCGGGAAAGGCATCCGCATAAATCCCTCGAACCAGCTGCTGAAAAACAACATGGCAATATCCAAATTAGGAAAGGCGGGAGAGAGGGCAAGATAAGACTTTCTTTGAGCGGTCTATTTGAGAAGAGTGAGCAGCATCATCCGGCACTCTTCGGAAAGAGCAGTATGACGCTTATCCTTCTGTTCCTGGGATCCGCAGGGTTGTCCTGTATCAGCGGTTCCGTGGCGGCATAGCCGGCAACCTTCGCGAGGTTGCGTGAGTTCAGCCCGCCCTTTTCGAGTTCTTTCTGGGCAGCCAGCGCCCGCTCTGTCGAAAGGTCCCAGTTGTTGTAGTCAGCCTTCTTGTAGCCTACTGAATCCGTATGTCCTTCGATCGCCACTCTGTTCGGCAGGTGTCTGATGCTGTCACCGATAACAGACAGAATCCTGTGGGCCAGCGGTGTGGGTCTGGCAGAGCCGCTGTCGAACATGGGTTTCCCTTCCTGGTCAACAAGCTGAATGCGGATCCCGCCGTCAAATATCTCGACAAAGACCTGGTCTTTTATATCGTTCAATTTCTCTTCTATCGCCTGTCCGAGCAGTACTTTCAATTCCTCGGGCTTCATATTGTAAGTGCCGACTATTTCATTGGGGACCTTTCTGGAAGACTCTCCCGCCTCGTCGAACACCTGGCTCGATTTGCTCATGAAGGATTCGCCGCT
>DATHCU010000419.1:0-3092 GCA_035319385.1 Thermodesulfovibrionales bacterium | reverse complement strand
GTGACTAATTCCATGTGATAAAATGGATATACAATAATATCAAGCATCTCATGCGTTTGCTTATTTGAGGGACTTTAGTCAGTATCACCTGGTCTTGGGGGGCACTTATGAAGAAAGCTGCAAACTCCGTGGACAAGACTTCTCCTGGATCTTGTCTGATAGTAGGGATAGGCGCATCAGCCGGAGGCCTCGAAGCCTTCAAGGCGTTCCTGGATGAACTGCCAAAGGATTTCGGCTTTGCGATAGTCTTTATTCAGCATCTTCTGGCCAGACAAAAGAGTCTCCTCCCCGGGCTGCTCCGCTCAAAAAGACCGAATATTGACATTAATGAGATATCGGACGGCATGGAAGTACTTCCCGGGAAAATATATCTCGGTCCGCCCGGCAAGGAGATCAGGATACAAAAAGGGGCCTTTCATGCCACGGACCGCAGAAAGGCGCATCTTTGCCTGCCTGTTGACGACTTCTTCGAGTCTTTGGCAGAAGAAGCAGGCGATAAGGCCATTGCAGTAATACTGTCCGGGGCCGGAACCGACGGAGCATTGGGAATACAATCCGTCAGAATGATGGGCGGCTCAGTATTCGTCCAGGACCCGGGAACCGCGAAGTTCACCGGCATGCCACTCGCTGCTATAAACACCAGGCAGGTAGACGGGATCCTCGCTCCTGCGGGTATTGCGCGCGAGATAGTGAAGATGCAGTCCCTCGGAGCTTTGTCCGCAGACGTAGACACACTTCTTTCGACGTCTGATTTGAGGACATTTTACCGCCTGGTCCGCGAAAAGACCGGCTACAATTTCGAGCATTATAAAAAAACAGTGATCGCCAGGCGGGTCAGGAGAAGGATGTACCTCGCCAGGGTCGGTTCGGTTCAGGATTACCTTGATTTGATCGACAAGAAAGATTCAGAAGCGTCGATGCTGGCCTCAGACCTTATGATCGGCGTCACGTCCTTTTTCAGGGACCGCCTTGCGTGGAAAGCACTTAAAACAGAAGTTGTGAGGAAATTTGTTGCGGAAGATAACGACGCTGCAATACGCGTCTGGACACCTGCCTGCGCAACGGGTGAAGAGTCATATTCCATAGCTATGCTGCTTCGCAGCGAACTTGACCTCGCAGGCGGTAAGAGAGGGCTGAAGGTATTTGCCACCGATGTCAACGATGCATCAATCCAAAAGGCACGCGAGGGCACATATGCCGCCAGTATTGTTGCGGACGTGCAGCCCGAATTCAGGCAGAAGTATTTCGTCGCGTCGGAAGATGGCCATTCCGCGACTATCAGAGACGGAATACGGGAAAACGTTGTATTCGCGAAACAGGATGTGCTCACGGACCCTCCTTTTTCGAAGCTCGACCTTATCATCTGCCGCAATCTGCTGATATATCTTGAACACGAAGCCCAGGAGAAGTGCCTGGAAATCTTCCACTATGCTCTGAAGGACGGGGGATACCTTTTTCTCGGCAATGCAGAATCTCCCGGCAGAAACAGCGCCCTTTTCAAGTACATCGGCCACAAGAAATGCAAAATTTATACAAAGATCGAGAAGTCGCCTTTCTTGAGGAAGAGTCTTGCAGTTCCCTATGCGGCTGAGCGCAGTGTGGCATCTCCTCTGAGACAGGAGCCGGCATCGTCTGAGCGGCGGTCCACCTCTGACTTTATCCAAAACGCCCTTCTTGAGGAATTCACCCCCGCTGCCCTGGCCGTAAACCAGAACTTCGATATTCTTTATCATAACGGTCCTACGAATAGATACCTGCGGCAGCCGCGGGGGGCGCCTACTCAAAACCTGCTGGAAATGCTTCCGGACAAATTGCTTAGCAGGATACGGGCCGGCATTTACAGGGCCACGCATGAAGCGCGGTCCGTCTCTTTCCGCACAAGCATAGCGGTTCTTGATGGGAAAAAGAGGCAGGTTATTCTTCGCATTTCAAAACTGAGAGAAAACCTCTACCTATTGGTATTCTCTGAGAAATGCGGTTCCTCCGAAAAAGCAGAGTCGCCTTTGGAAGCCTCGGAGATTGAAGAAACGTCGGCTAGGCAGCTTGAGGCTGAACTGACAGCTACACGGGAGACCCTCCAGACCAACATCGAGCAACTGAAGAGCCTCAATGAAGAACTCCAGGCGTCAAACGAAGAACTCCAGGCCGCCAACGAGGAACTCGAAACATCGAGGGAAGAACTGCAGTCGCTTAACGAAGAATTGATCACCGTGAATTCCCAGCTCCAGTCAAAGATCGAGGATGAGGAAGAGCTGAACGATGACCTGAACAATTTTCTCACGAGCACCAGCATCCCGACCATCTTTCTGGACCACCAGTTCCACGTGAAGCGCTTCACTCCGGCCATGTCAAGGCTGCTGAAGCTGCTGCCATCCGACGTGGGACGACCGATCGCAGACTTATCACAGGAGACTCTCGGGCCTGATCTTATAGCCGACGCCGAGTCGGTACTCGACAACCTTTCTCCGATAAGAAGAGATATCTCGATAAACGGCTCCTGGTTTATACGCTCCACACTCCCATACAGGACAGCGGACAATCGTATCGAGGGCGTTGTTATCACCTACGGCGACGTCTCCGATCTCAAGAAGGCCGAGGAGCGCACAAAACATCTCGCTTCATTCCCTCAGCTGAATCCGAACCCCGTGATAGAAGTGGATGCCTCAGGGAAAGTCGTCTTCGCTAATCCGGCCACTCAGTCCATCCTGGAGGGTCTCGGGATGGACAAGGGAGATGTCGAAGTCTTTCTTCCCGCCGATTTCAGAGAGATTCTGGAAGGTTTGAAGACAGAGGCAGAATCGACCTTTCACCGTGAGGTGACCGTTAGAGACAGGGTATTCGGTGAAACCATTTATCTGTCGCCGCAGCTGGATGCGGTCCGCATTTACGGCTATGAAGTCACATCGCGCAAGAGGGCTGAAGACTCGATCAAGCGTGCTAAAGAGGAATGGGAACGCACCTTCGACAGCGTCCCCGATTTGATAGCCATACTTGACGACAAGCACACGATACTGCGTGTGAACAAACCTATGGCTGCCCGTCTCGGACTGAAGCCCGAAGAGTGCATAGGGCTTCCGTGTTACAGAGCTGTA
>DATHCU010000418.1:0-4093 GCA_035319385.1 Thermodesulfovibrionales bacterium | reverse complement strand
CATGACGTAGAAATGTCTCTTAATGGTATCTTCGTCGGCGTCATCATCAACACCGAGAAGTTCGTGAGGGCTTTGGAAATCAAGCTTCATGTATATTTCGTCCACTTTTCTTATGAATGTCTGCTCGTCTTCGGAGACAGGGTTCAATATCTCCCCGAGATCTACGCTTTCAAAGGACTCAAGCGTCTTTTCGGTTTCAGGCTCCTTCTCCTTCTCCTCAAGGACACCTATAGACCAGAGCACATAAAGGATTTTCATGGCGTCGAACGAGCCTATCCATGCATTATCTATAAGTTTCTTTATGCTCATATTCCCGTCAACAACGGACAGCATCCTCCTGTCCTGCTGGGTGAGTTCCACATCCTGGTAGATTGCCGCAGGATCGGAACTGAGTTTAAGAACTGTATCGGTGGCCGGCATCTCATTTTTGACCCTCGTCCAGTTGTCGACCCTTTTGACTCCCTCATAGACAAGGTTGCCCATGCTCATCTTCAGGGTAATCACCTCCTGAGAAGGTATCTCGCCTTCCACGAACTCGTATTGAGCCTTCTCGATCAGAAAGAGGCTATAGATGATCTCCTTCACCTGGTATTTGACTCCCCAGAAGAGGTCTTTAGGTGAGATATATCCGAGTTCGACAAGTATTGCCCCCTGTCTCTTGCCCGTTCTTTTCAGAAGTTCCACGGATTTGTCATACTGTTCCATCGTGATCTTGCCGGCTTTCAACAGCATTTCACCCAATCTGTCGTCTTCAAACGTGGAGGACGCAAAGACCGCATCACCTTTGACAAGAAATACTTTTTTTGTAAACACTGGTGTCTTGACTACCAGGGTGCCGGATTTTCTGTGCCTGTTCAGCTGTATGAGGACCCTTGTGAGACTGGTTTCAGGGATATTGCCTACAAGCGGCAGTTCATTCATTGATATCGTTTGACCTCAAATTTGTAGATCTCGACTTCTTCAGATGGGAGGATGCCTGCTTTCATTCTCGTTATGCGAATCTGTTCTTCGACAGTATCGACGCCTTCAAGGTCCGGCAGGAGGAGCGCCCGCCTGAATCCGCCCTGAACAATTATACCGTACCTGCTAGGATCGAGCTCACTGACGTGCTTAATTTTTTCAGGACAGCTGAGTATATCGACCGAATAAGTGATGGAGCCTAACTCAGCCGCTTCGACCTGTGGAAATCTTGGATCTCTCGTAGCAGCTGATATCGCGTTCGTTATGATCTCCATTGCTATCGAGTCGCAGCACGCGGAAAAGGTTCCTATGCATCCCCTGAGTTCACCGTTTTTCTTCAGGCAGACAAAGACTCCGGCCTTGCCGGACATTTCAGGAGGCAGGGTATCGGGAGGGTCTACAGTTCTGCCTTCCCTTATATAGCTCTCTACCGATTTTTTTGCAAGTTCCGCAACCGGATGCATTATTTCTTTCTCAACAGCGTGTAATCCGCTATTGTGAAGAGGGCTTCCTTTGCATTGGAATCAGGAAAGACCCGCAGTTCGCTCTTTGCTTCAGAAATTATCTCCCGGGCCTTTTCGAGTGAGAGGGCGATTGTATCGTAACGCTTGAAAAGTCTCAGTATCTTCCTCAGTCCGCTCACTCTGAAACTGCCTTTAATGATCGCCTTGACCTCTTTCAATTCATCCCTTGAAGCGGCTTTCAGCAGATAGATAAGAGGCAGGGTTATCTTGCCCTCTTTCAGGTCTTTTCCCAGACGTTTGCCGAGTTCTGACTCATCGGCCATATAGTCAAGGATGTCATCGGCCATCTGAAAGGCAATTCCCATCTTCTTGCCGAAACGTGACAGGGCCTCTTCCTGGGCAGTGGGCACGGAACCCAGTATAGCGCCAATCCTGCAGGCGGCGGATATCAGGGCGGCTGTCTTGCCTGAGACAATCTCCAGGTAATCTTTCTCTGTGATATCAGGGTCCGCAGTCTTAAGGAGCTGAAGTATTTCAGCCTCTGTCATTCTGGTTGTGGCTTCAGAGAGAGACTCCATTATGCCCTGGCTCTTGTGCAGGACCGCTAGCCTCAGCGCATTGGAATACAGGTAATCGCCAACAAGTATTACGATCTGATTGCCCCATACGGCATGCGCAGGCGTCTTGCCCCTTCTCACATCGGCGCCGTCGATTACATCATCGTGCAATAAGGATGCCGTGTGGATGGACTCGATAATGCCGGCGAGGGTAAAACTGGCGTCGCCCTTGTATCCCGACATCTCGGCGCTGAGCAGCATTATCAATGGTCTGAGCCTCTTCCCGCCCCCATCCAGTATGTGCTTGCCTATCATGGGGATCGCAAAGACAGGGCTCTTGAAGAGGTCTCTTATTCTCTTTTCAACAATCTTCAGGTCACTTTCGTGGGAAGCAAAAATGTCGTCGAGATGCATCATTAATGGTAGGACAGCTTCCGATTCAAAGTCAAGGGCGTCGGCTTTTCCGGCGTGCTATACGGAGTTTATCAAGCTCAATATCCGCCTTCCGCAGGTATTTTATATCTCCGGGTCTGAAGGCGCCTTTCTCGGTAAAGATGGCGGTAACATATCTGTGAGGCGTTACGTCAAATGCGATGTTCCTCGTACGGACCCCGTCGGGCGCTATCTGATATTTCCCGAAGATGTGAGTGACTTCCTCGGATCCTCTCTCTTCTATTGGTATCTCCCGCCCCGACCGGATTGTGAAATCGATGCTGCTTAGAGGGGCGGCCACATAAAAGGGTATTTTGTGAGTCTTGCAAAGTACGGCCACCGTATACGTGCCGATCTTATTGGCTACATCTCCGTTTCTTGCCGTCCTGTCGGTCCCGACGATCGCAAGGTCTATCTCTCCCCTCTGCATGATGGCGCCGGCCGTATTGTCGGTTATGAGGGTGACAGGTATACCTGACTGCATGAGCTCCCATGCGGTCAGCCTGGCCCCCTGGAGGATAGGCCGGGTCTCATCGGCAATAACCTGGATCCTCTTTCCCTGCTCTCTGGCGATGAGCATGGGCGCGGTGGCAGTGCCATAGCCTCCCGTGGCGAGGGATCCCGCATTGCAGTGAGTCAGAATAGTGTCGCCGTCTTTGATGAATTCAGCTCCCCACCTGCCGATCGCCTTGTTGGCTTCTATGTCCTCCGCATGCATTTTCCGGGCTTCCTCGATCAGGGCCTTTCTCAATTCATCGATTGAGTTGTCTGCCCTGTCGCTCAGAAACTTCTTTATCCTGTCTACGGCCCATCTGATATTCACCGCAGTAGGCCGGGTGGAAAGCATCTCCTGGAAGACGGGCTCCATCTTTTCCGTGAATTCCCTGAAATTCCCAGCCTTTATCTCCTGTGCCGCAAGAGCTATCCCCATGGCAGCTGCGATGCCGATCGCGGGCGCTCCCCGTATCCAGAGCTTCCTGATCCCTTCAGCAACCATGTGACAATCCTTGCATTCAATGAAGCGGACTTCCAGAGGAAGTTTTGTCTGGTCCAGCATGATGATTTTTCCGTTGACCCATTCAATTGCATTAACCATCAGATTCTCCCGGAAGGCAAAATATTTGTTACTATGAGAAAAAGGGTGAGACCCACAATAGCTATTACCGTGCCCCACGAGATGTAGTTGTAACTACTGGGATTCGTGTAGTCACCCATCAGTTTCTTGTCATTCACGAGCAGCAGGGCATAAATCAACACAAAGGGAAGCAGGAGACCGTTGACCAGGGCTGACAGCACCATAAGGAAGACGAGAGGCGCCTTCGGCATCAATATGACTATCGAAGCCAGACCGATGGTCAGGGTATATATCCACATGAACTGAGGCGCTTCACTGAACGTTTTATTCACTCCGGCCTCCCATCCCATGGCCTCGCATATGTAGTAAGCCGTCGCGAGCGGCACGATGATGGCCCCCAGTAACGAGGCATTGGCCAGGCATAGAGCGAATATGAGATATGCATAGTCGCCGGCCAGGGGCCTGAGAGCTATCGCGGCTTCAGAAGCTTCGCCGACCCTGATTCCATGGGGGAAGAGCAGGGTGCCGCAGGCGACTATTATGAAGAAACTTATTATGTCGGTAATGAAGCATCCCACAACCACATCGATCCGGGACATCTTGTA
>DATHCU010000417.1:0-5750 GCA_035319385.1 Thermodesulfovibrionales bacterium | reverse complement strand
ACTTTGTTTCTAATGTCGACGGCACCCACATTTCAGAGACATTGAAGAGACTCTCACCGGAGACGTCGCTCTTCATGATTGCGTCAAAGACATTCACTACACAGGAGACCATGACAAACTCCCACACAGCCCGGAGATGGTTTCTCGAGTCCGCGCAGGATGAAAACTCAGTCAGGAAACACTTTGTTGCCATCTCCACCAATAAAGAAGCGGTTCAGGACTTCGGTATAGACCCGGTGAACATGTTCAGATTCTGGGACTGGGTCGGCGGCCGATATTCACTCTGGTCAGCGATCGGCCTATCCATTGCCTGCTCTATTGGCTTCGAGAATTTTGCTGAACTGCTCAACGGCGCCCACGACATGGACCTCCATTTCAGGCATACTCGCTTAGAGGCAAATATCCCGGTCATGCTCGCTCTCATAGGCATCTGGTACACTGATTTCTTCGGCGCGGAGACCGAGGCCATTCTGCCCTACGACCAGTATCTGCACAGGTTTCCCGCCTATTTCCAGCAGGGCAACATGGAAAGCAACGGGAAATCGGTGGACAGGGCGGGAAAAGAGGTTAGTTACCAGACTGGTCCGATAATCTGGGGCGAACCCGGAACTAATGGCCAGCACGCCTTCTACCAGCTTATCCATCAGGGGACAAAACTGATACCGTGCGATTTTCTTGCGCCCGCCCTGAGCCAAAACCCCGTCGGTAACCATCACAGCATACTGCTCTCCAATTTCTTTGCCCAGACAGAAGCTCTAATGAAGGGAAAGACACGCGATGAAGTAGTTTCAGAACTCAGGGCGGCGGGTATGCCAGAGGAAGAAATAGAGGACCAGACGCCCTTCAGGATATTTAAGGGTAACAGGCCTACAAACTCCATCTTGTTCAGAAAGCTGACCCCGAGAACACTCGGGAGACTCATAGCTATGTATGAACACAAGATATTTGTCCAGGGTATCATCTGGAACATATTCAGTTTCGATCAGTGGGGAGTCGAACTCGGCAAGCAGCTTGCAAAAAAGATCCTGCCTGAACTGAGTGGTGAGGATGAGGTGAGTTCACATGACGCTTCGACAAATGGCCTGATAAACAGATACAAAAGGCTGAGGAAGCTTCACGGCTAGATCAGGGATTTCTTGATCTCGGATTCAATCGCGCTGTAGGGCACAAGAAATGGCTTATCCTCTATCGTTATTTCAATTTCATTGTCTGAGATGCTGCGATAGCCTCCCTTAATGGTACCCAGTCTCGACCTGCCCGCAAAAGACCCGGATTCTGCATTGCCGTCGAATGTACCACCGCTGCCGGTTATCTTGGACTTGATCTTGCTCAGAATGGAAGATATCTGTTCTCTCACTGTAACGATGAAGGAATGTTTTGGGATGCAATTACTATCCGACATCGAGGGGTTCAACGCCACAATACCCTGGTTCGCCTCCTCCTGGGCATATATCATCATCGGTAAAAACAGTAAAACAACCGATACAATGGCAATCCGAACAAGGCCGCACATTAAACTCTATGATAGCCGAGAAATGTGAAGAACCCGTGAAGAGAATGTGAAGAAGTGGACGCACCTACCACACCGGCGTCCACTCGTCAGGTCCGGTTGAGAATACGCTACGGTCTGCTGCTCATATCCGACCACTCACCCATGGCCATCCTCTTTGCGTAGCCCACGGATTGACAAAGGATGATGTTATGGTTCTCGTTGAGTTTCATCTCCTTCGCAAGTGTCTGCCTGTCGATTGAACCGCGTACTACGGTTCCCAGGCCTTCCGAAGCACAGTACAAGTATACATTCTCAGCGATAAAACCTGTATCGGCGGCCGAATATAGGATTTTATCTTCTTTTGAAGCGTTTCCCATTTTTGAGAAATCAGCCACGTAAATGAGGTTTACAGGAACTTCCTTCACAAAATCCTGCCGGCCGGTAAGAGCCCTGATGTCCTCGGAAAGCACCTGTCTGAGCATGTTGCTCTTTGCGTCATATAAGTATAGTCCATCGGCAGTAGCAACATAGATCTCTATTTCCTGCCAGTTCACAGCAGACGGAGCAGTACGTTTCCCTGTGTCAGGCCGGTTGATTCCGAAGGCAGCCCAGAGCAGGTTCGAAAGCTCCTGTTCCGAGAGCTTTTCGGGGCTGAAGGAACGCGACGTAGTCCTCTCCGCCAACACCTGCATCAAAGGCTTCCCTTTGCTTGTCTGCGGCTTCGGAAGCCTTATATGCCTCAAGTCGTCGGCAAAAGCGGCATCAGCAGCGATAAGGAACACTCCCAGCATCAGAGAAACACTCAAGAGAAATATTCTGTTCATACCAACCCTCCCCATCATTAGCATTATGTCTTCTTTGTCCAGACTGTAGTCCTTCCAAGAAGTGAAAACCCGACATAACCCCTGACCTTCAGTTCACTGCCCTCCAGCCTCATCTTGCAGGAATAGGTCTTGCCATTCTTGGGGTCATAGATGCTTCCGCCTTCCCAACTGTATTCATCCTTATATATGAAACCCCTGAGAATTTCGAGCCCGAGAATCCTGCGACTCTTAAGCTTTTCATCCGGGTTTTTGATATCCAGCTTGTCACCGCCCTGTTCATTCCTGGGGTTTTTGAGCCACGTGATCCTGCCGCAGTACTGTTCCCCGCATTTGTATACCTGAACAACAGAGCTGGCCTCAGCCGTATACCAATCCCCGACTATGGCATCCGGATTTCCGGCATAAGCTCCCCCAGAAGTAAAAACCATCATGACAACCAAGAGCAAGATCCATTTTCTCATGACATTCTCCTTCCGTTCCAGTTTTTGTGTCTTTATTATATAGTATTCCCGTGGTTTTATTTTTCAAAAAAGACGTCCCCCTCACCATATCGAGAACAATTTTCCGACATTTTCCAACTCATCAGAGAATGACGCCGCCATCTTGAGTGCGAAGTCTTTGTATGTCTTGACTGTCAGGCCCCGGCTGCCCGGATAAATCTTTATTGCGCCATCCAGATCTGTTCTGTATGTGCTGATCTCCTTCAACGAGTCAAGGGTCTCCTGGTGAGGATGGCCGAAGGAGTTGTACCTTCCCGCGCTGATGACAGCAAAATCCGGGGATACCTCACGAAGAAACAACTCATGGGACGATGTCTTTCCACCGTGATGGGGCACTTTCAACACACCGCTCTTAAGCCACCTGCCCAGATGCCAAATATCATCTTCCGCCTCCGTTTCGATATCACCGGCATAAAGGAATGAATGCCGGCCGCTTTCGATCCTGAGAACCAGGGAGTCGTTGTTGGCGGCGTCATATCCTCTTCCGCTCGCCGTATAGAATCCCGCATAGGGATGGAGCGCCGTTATGCTGTATCCCGTACCTTCTATCACGTCTCCCCTGCTTAAAGAACGATGGCGGATGTGCTTCACTCTGTCGGGTAGAAGCAGCCTTCCGCTGTCCCAGATCTCTTTCACATTGAATTGCTCATGCAGTGCATCAAGACCGCCTGTGTGGTCGGGATGAGCATGTGACAAAGCAAGAACGTCTATGCAGCGTTTCCCCTTGTATCTTAGAAACGCAGCGACCTCTCTGCCTGTTGTCCCTGTATCCACGACCATGGACCTTCCGTCCGGAAGGTCCACAACAGACGCATCGCCCTGGCCGACATCAAGAAATGTGGCTGCGAACTCATCCTTTTGAAAGAAAGACACTATTACGAATATGACTGCCGGGGCGAGCGGAACAAGGAGTAAAATCCTCTTCCGCCCGCACAGGACATAAGCGATGAGACCCGCATAAAAGAGAAGCGCCACAATCGGAGGAAAAGCCGGAATTCGAATATCTGCAAACGGAATTCGTGCGAGCAATTCGACTAATAGCATGCTGTACTTGGCAATGACCGAGATGAACTGCGGAACGGGGAAATACCCGGTGAAGAGATACGACAAAGCCGCGACAACGGCAATCGGTATCAGGATGAAACCAATCAGTGTCCCAGCAATGAGATTCGACACAGGCGAGATGACGGACAGGTAATGGAAATGGTATGCAACCAACGGCGCAGTCCCGGCAGAGGCAGCGAGCGACATGAGAAAGGCGCTTCTCAGATACCCGGCCGCCGCGTTCACTTTTTCCTTCTCGTCAGCATTCTTCCGGATGGAAAGACCTATGAAAAATACAGCAAGAAACGAGAGTTGAAATGAGAGAGACAAGATTGCCTCCGGCTCCCAGATTACTATCAATGTCGCAGCAAATAGCAACGAGTTGAGCCAGAACCCTCTGCGACCTATGAGCAGTCCCAGCAGAAAGAGTCCTATCATCAGGAAGGAACGCACCGCAGGGATACTTGCCCCGGATAGAAGGAGATAGACAACCATGATCGGAAGACAGAGGAGGGCCGCAGCCTGGGAGGGTGTCAGATATATGGTAAATCTCTGCAGGATTCTGTATGGAAGGGCCTTGATTACAAGCCTGAAGAGCCCGAACCAAAGCACTGACAAAAGTCCGAAATGGGTACCTGATATGCTGAGTATATGCGTGAGACCTGTGGTATTAAATGCATCCCTCAATCCACGGTCCAGCGGGGCGCCCCGTCCGACCGTCACGGAGGTGAGAAAGGCCGCCGAATCATTCGGGAAATGCTCCTCAAAATATTTCTGGACACGATATCTGGATTCCTCTACCAGCAGATCAGGTGTTCTTCTCTTGGTCCCTTTAGATCTGACCTCTTTGATCTTGCCATAGATGCTTTCACGGCCCGCTTCTCCGGGGTTCATCCTTTCTCCGCTTCCCAGCAGAGTGACTGTCAGTGCATATTCTCTGCCTATTTCCAAACCGCTGTCAGTCAACAGGACAATTTTCTTCCCTTTCAGACTTCGAATGCCTTCAGCCGAATATCCTTCTTGTATCTCGGGCCCGGCAACGTTATGAACAGTCTCCGCGAGGAAACTCTGTTTCAGGGAGACGCCCGATGTCCTCTCGGGACCTGAAGTTGCGACACCGTCTATCTCAAGCGGATCTTTGGTGTAGTGGATGTACTCGGGCGGGGCGTATCTCGCAAAGGCATAGGCTGCGCCGGCAACAACGAGCAGGCAAAGTGCGAACTTCTTTCGTGTCACGAGGTAAACGGACGAAGAGAGCAGGACAGCCGAGCTCATCGAAGGGAAATAGAGAAATGCATAAAAGAGGACAACACCGCAAAGGAGAGATATAAGATAAAGCATCGAGATGCCCCGATAATGAGGGTCTATCCCTGATGAAGCTCCCCATTATCTCATCATCAGCCAACCCGCATAATTTATGAACTTCTTAATAAGTCACAGATGTCCCGGACTCTGATGCCGAATTCACTCCGGCATTTCAAACGCGGCCAGACCGCTGCTGATCAGGCCATCTTCTCCTGAATAACCTTTGCGATATCCTGACCAAGCCTCCTGATCAGCTTCAGGTCCTCACCCTCCAGCATCACCCTGATTTTGGGCTCGGTCCCTGAAGGCCTGACAAGAATCCTTCCTCTACCCTGCAGTTTCTTCTCCGCCGACTGGATCGCATCCTCGATCTCAGGAAATGTCTTTATGTCCTGTCTGTGCTCTACAACCACATTCGTCAGTATCTGCGGATAGAGCTTGATCACCGAGGAAAGCGCTGACAAGGCTGCGTCTCTCTTCTTCATCAACTGGAGCACCTGCAGGGCCGTCAACGGGCCGTCGCCGGTGGTATTATAGTCAAGGAATATGATATGACCGGATTGCTCCCCCCCAAGATTGTAGCCT
>DATHCU010000416.1:0-9593 GCA_035319385.1 Thermodesulfovibrionales bacterium | reverse complement strand
TCAGAGAGTCGTCAAAGGGTATAAAACCCATGTAATCAAGAGATATGTTCAGAAACCTCTCCGCAACCTTCGAGAGACTCCTAAACACCTCGAAACCTTCCTCGGCGTCGCGCACACAATTCACCAGCACCTTGAACTGCTTCTCCTGGTATCTGGTAAAGAGCACCTTTATCAGAGCATACGCATCTGTTATGGCAGTGGGCTCGGGAGTGGTCACAACAACGATCTCCTGCGAAGCGATACAGAAGAACGCCACATTTTCCGATATTCCCGCGGCGGTATCTATGATGAGATAATCGATATCAGCGTCATAGGAGTCAAATCCCTCAAGCAGTTTGAGCCTCTGAAACTCATCCAGGGCGGTCAGTTCCTGGACACCGGAGCCTGCCGGGAGTATCTTGACTCCGCGCGGCCCTTCGATGACGATATCCCTCAGCTCCATCTCGCCGCCCAGAACATGCTGAAGGTTGTACCTGGGCGTCAACTGGAAGAGGACATCGATATTGCTGAGTCCGAGGTCGGCATCCAGGATCATCACGTTTTTGCCGCTCTTTCTAATCTCAAGGGCCAGGTTTGCCGTCACATTCGTCTTTCCAACCCCGCCCTTTCCGCTGGTTATCGCAATTGTCTTCACTGGTTTTCTCTTTACCGGGTCCTCGATCAGCATGCGTAGCTCCTTTTTCTCAGGATCAGGTTCGACAGCTTGTCGAGCCCGAGAAATTCTATGTCCCCCGGCACCTTCTGTCCTGTCGTTATGAATGCGAGAGGTTTCTGATATGTGACAAGCAGGTTGTAAAGAACCCCGTAACGCACTGCTTCATCCACTTTTGTAAAATCAATATAATCAAGAGGAAGCCGCCTGTAATACTTGTACGCTTCTATCATGAAGGCATCGTCGCAGCTTGCGCTCATCAGGAGATGGAGTTCCACCGGGACCTTGGTCCGGCAGACTGAGAGGATCTCATTGACATGGACTTCATCCCTCGGATTTCTTCCCGTGGTATCTATGAAGACCATGTCCCTGCTTTTCATAAGCTTCACGAGATTGTCCTCGAGTTCCTCCGGGCCTGATACAACCGACAGGGGAATCCCCATAATCCTTGCATAGATCCTGATCTGCTCGACAGCGCCTATCCTGTACGTGTCGAGATTTATGATCGCGACCTTCTTGCCCTCCTTCATAGAAAGGGCTGCAAGCTTTGCTATCGTCGTCGTCTTGCCGACGCCGGTCGGACCGATAAGCATCACGGCCCTCTTGTCGGTCCCGGCATCCCTGACTTTGATGTCCTTGGCGATAAGGGAGGGCAGTTGATTCACATCGTTGGCCTTCTCGCAAATGCGCAGGGCGAACTCTTCCCGGACGGAGCGTTCCGTGAGAAAGCTCAGCATGGCCTTTTTCCCGGACGGCAGGTCGATATGATAGCCGCTGTTCTTCATCGTCTCGACCATCTGGCGCAGCGTGCCTATCTCGTTCTTTATCTCGTAAAGACTGCCGTCGAATACCTGGGGTACGGCCGGGCGGCCCGCTGCCGGAGGCGCCTGAACAACGGGTTTCACTGCCTGGCTTTTTTCCACCGCCTGGACGCTGCCGGGGCTGTCATAATCAATCGCCGCCGTAACTTCTACATAAGGTCTTATGCCTTTTTTCTCGTCCGTGGACAGGATGACCGCATCCTCACTGAGTTCCTTCTTCACCATGCTAAGGGCTTCTGAAAAGCTCCTGGCCTTGAATTTCTTAATCTTCATATCTCAAAACCCCTGTTGTGTAAAGTTTCACCGACGGTGATATCTCTGAATTGGAGAGGACCACAAGCGACGGCAGGAATCTCTCCGTAATCTTTCTGAAGAATCTTCTTACGTGAGCCGAGCACAGAATGATCGGCATGAATCCCTTGAACTTGTCGGCCCTGAGGGCGCCTTCGATGCTCCTCGTCAGCTTATTGACTATCTCCGGATTGATGACGCCTCCGGATTCCATCGCCTGGGACAGGTCTTTCTCGAACTTCGGGTCCAGGATCATCACATACAGGCTGTTGTCCGAGACCATGTACTGTCTTGTGATGTACCTGGAAAGGGCCTGCCGTACAAGTTCGGTCAGCATCTCCACGTCTTTCACGGAAGGAGAATAGTCAAGTAGTGTTTCGAGTATGGTGACCAAATCGTTGACAGGCACCCTCTCCTTCAGGAGGTTCTGAAGCACACGCTGAACGCTCCCCAGTGTAAGATGGGACGGGATAAGCTCATCCACGAGCTTCGGATAGTTCTTCGATACATTGTCCAGAAGGTTCTGAAGCTCTGTCCTGTTGAGTAGTTCCCACGCGTGGCTCTTTACGAGTTCAGTAATATGGGTGGCAATGGCCGTGGAAGGATCGACGACCGTATATCCCTTCGTCTGGACCTTCTCGACATCCCTGTCGGTCACCCAATAGGCAGGAAGTCCGAAGGCCTGTTCCTTCGTCGGAATGCCATCGATGGGTTCGGCCTCTCCGGATGCGACGGCCAGATAGTGGTCTATCATGATCTCGCCTCTCGTAATCTCTATTCCCCTTATGTAGAAGCAGTATTCATGCGGCCTGAGCTGGAGGTTGTCCTTTATATGTATCGACGGAACAATAAATCCAAGCTCTCCGGCAAGCTGCCTCCTCATCGCCTTGATCTTGTTCAGGAGCGCAGCCTTTTCTCCCTCAACCAGGGGGATAAGCCCGTACCCTATTTCAAGGGTAAGGGGCTCTATCTCAATATATGTCTCTATTGCGGGTTCCTGAGGCGTCTGCAGCACCTTCTGCACCTCCTCCTGCACCTCTTCCTTTGAGCTCGTAAGCACATAAGCCATAACCCCGGACGCGGCTGAAAGCAGCAGGAACGGTATGTGCGGAAGTCCGGGTACAACTCCGAGCAGCACCATAATGCCGGAGGCAGTGCCGAGGGCCTTGGGATTGAACAGGACCTGGCTCGTTATATCCTTGCCCAGATTTGAATCGCTTCCGGCCCTGCTGACGACTATACCTGCAGCCGTGGAAATCAGAAGGGCAGGTATCTGTGTAACCATGCCGTCACCGATAGTCAGGATCGTGTAGGTCTTCGCAGCGTCGCCGACCGCCATGCCATGCTGTATTACGCCGATTATCAGACCGCCGATAATATTTATGCCGGTGATAATCAGTCCGGCTATGGCATCACCCCTGACGAACTTGCTTGCGCCGTCCATGGCCCCGTAGAAATCCGCCTCCTGGGCTATAACGGCCCTTCGCCGTCTTGCCTCGGTTTCATCGATGAGACCCGAGTTAAGGTCGGCATCTATCGCCATCTGCTTGCCGGGCATTCCATCGAGGGTAAACCGTGCGGCAACTTCCGCTATTCTTCCGGAACCTTTTGTGATAACCACAAAATTAATGACCACAAGAATCAGGAATATGATGAAACCGACCGCATAGTTCCCGCCCACGACAAAACTTCCGAAGGACTTTATCACCTCTCCCGCCGCATCCAGGCCCTCGCTTCCCCTGAGCAGGATCAGCCTTGTTGAGGCTATATTCAGCGAGAGCCTGAAGAGTGTTGTCAGCAGGAGAATCGATGGGAATACCGAGAAGTCCAGGGGTTTGCCGATATAGACGCCTGTTATCAGGATAACAATCGCAAGAGAGATGGAAGTTGACAGCAGAACATCCAGGATGAGAGTCGGCACCGGAAGAATCATCACTCCCAGTATGGCAACTATGGCTATCGCAATGAGCACGTCCTGACGTTTCTCTAATACGGATGTGATCTTCATGCCGCACCCCTCAGCTTATAAATGTATGCAAGAATCTTTGCAACCGCCCTGTAAAGCTCGGGAGGGATAGAAGAATTCAGCTGCAGTTTAAAGATGGTCCGGGCAAGCGGCTTGTCTTCAACGATAGGTATCCGGTGTTTCCGCGCTATCTCTTTTATCTTTTCAGCCGCAAACTCCGCCCCTTTCGCGATCAGAACCGGCGCGGCCATTTCATCCTTCTCATATCTTAGGGCGACGGCGATATGCGTAGGGTTGGTTATCACAACAGATGCCTTCGGCACCTCCTGCATCATTCGCCTCCTGGCCATCTCCCTCTGTATGCTCTTGATCCTCGACTTGACCATGGGATCGCCCTCTGTCTCTTTGTACTCCTGTTTGATCTCCTCTTTCGTCATCTTCAGGGATTCTGAAAGTCTCCAGCGCTGGTAGAAATAATCAATTACGGCAAATACAAAGAAAGTGAAGTAGATCGTCAGGATCGACTTGAACAGAAGCTTCCCCGAAAAAGTGAGCATGTCGCGAACGTCCATCGTGGCGGTTGAGGGCATAATATCAATGACATTCCTGAGAATCAGATAGAATATGGCGCCCCCGATCACGAATTTTAACAGGCTCTTGAGAAACTCGACCAGACCGTATTTCGAAAAGAGCTGCTTGAACCCGTTGAGCGGATTGAGTTTGCCGAATTCAAATTTTACAGGCTTTATTACAAACCCTCCCTGCATGGCTCCCGATGCCAAAGCGACAATAAAGGATATTCCGAGGAACGGAACGAGTATCCAGAGCATCTCGACCGAAGCAAACTTCATCGCATCGACCGGATTCCTGCCGTACTGCACGGTAAGAAGTCTCTTCATCATATCGCCAATGCGTCCGACGAAGGCAGCGCCCGCAAAATAGAACATGAGGAGAATTCCGGCCGTGGCGGACATGGATATGAGTTCCCGGCTTCTGGCAACCTGGCCCTCTTCCCTGGCCTTCTGTCTCCGTCGCGGAGTCGCTTGTTCGGTTTTTTCCTCGAACTCTGCCATCTCTACCCTTTGACCGCTATAAGGACTCTGGCCATCTCGTCCTTTATCGTTCCTATATAGTTTCCTGTCACACCCAGGAGAACGGGCATGCCCACGATCAGGACAACCAATCCAACAACAATGTAGATCGGATAGGCTACGAAGAAGATATTGATCTGGGGGGCAGCTTTATATACGAACCCCAGAAGCATATGGGATATGACCATCGTGAGGATGACCGGAGCACTCAGTTTCAGGGCGATGATAAACATTGTGCTGCCGAGGGAGACAACCACGGGCACAAGGTTTCCAATCGACATTTCGCCGGCAGGCAGCCACTCGTAGCTCCGGACGAACATATATATGAGGTCATGATGCGCGTCCATGCTCAGGAAGACGAGCATGACGATAAACCCGAGCAACTGGGACATCTCGGTGGATTGTCCTATCTCGGGATTGAAGACATTGGCGATCGACAGTCCCATAGCGTTGCTGATCATCTGACCCGCCATCTCTATCGCAAAGAAGACAACCCGCGCGACGAATGCGAAGGTCATTCCCAATAAGACCTCATGGATCACCATTAAGGGGATCGCCCCCTTACCCGGGATCTTTATATCAATAATCGGGGCCAGGATGACGGCGACCGCCACAGCCAGCCCTATCTTGATCTGCGCGGGGAAATTCGCACTGCCGAAGAACGGCAGGAGGACGATGACTATGCCCGCCCTCAGGAGGATGAAGAGAAAATTGTGGATATATGGAGTGAAAAAATTCGTATTCATTTTATGTATTGGGGCATCTTTTCCATGAGTGTGGTTGTGAAAGCGATAAGTAGCTTTGATATCCAGGGGAAGCATACGAAGAGGCAGACAAAGACCGCTATGACCTTCGGTACAAACGTCAGGGTAAACTCCTGTATCTGCGTAACCGCCTGAAAGAGACTTACGAGAAGACCCACTATCAAGCTCACCAGCAGGGGCGGGGCCGAAGCCAGGAGGATCGTCTTGAAGACCTCTCCGGATAGTTCTTTTACCATGTCAACTGTCATTGGAAACTCCTTATTATCGAGCCGACGACAAGATTCCAGCCGTCTACCAGAACGAACAGCAGCAGTTTGAAAGGAAGGGATATCATGACCGGCGGCAGCATCATCATGCCCATGGACAGAAGGACGCTGGAGACTATCATGTCGATAATCAGAAATGGAAGGAAGATCAGGATTCCCATTTCGAATGCGGTCTTCAACTCACTGATGGCAAATGCCGGCGCAACTACTTTCAGCGGAAGGTCGCCTGCCTCTTTCGGCGGCTGCTCCTTCGAAACCTTCAGAAAGAGGGCGATGTCTTTTTCCCGGGTCTGTTTCAGCATAAAGCTCTTGATCGGCGGCTCAGCCTTCTTGAATGCTTCCTTGATAGTTATCTTTTTGTCCATGTACGGGGTAACAGATTCCTTTGCAATAACGTCGATCGTGGGCGACATTATAAAAAAGGTCAGGAAAAGCGAGAGACCGATAATCACTGGATTGGGAGGCAGCTGTTGTCCGCCCAACGCCTGTCTGAGCAGGGATAGAACCACCACAATCCTTGTAAAGGACGTGAACATGATGAGCACGGCCGGCAGCAGGGACAGAAAGCTTATCAGTAGAAATACTTCTATTACCGGATCATTTATGTTCATGCAGCCGTTCCTTCATGTCTTTCAGCATCTTGATCTTGGCGTTCATTTCAGCCGTAGCCTGCGGCTCGAAATCATCCTCTTTAAAGGTCTTTAGAAGCTTGACATCGCCCGACGTCACTCCCAGAAGAAGGACCTCCTTGCCCATCTTCAGGGCCGCCACCCCTTTTCTCGGACCGAAAGACTGGTATGAGACAACGCTCATGACAGTGCCGGTCCTCGCCTGCCTCTTCTTCATAAACATGCTCGACAGCAGAATAAGGCCGATGACCGCGGCCAGCGCGAGAATCATCTGCACGTAAGCAGAGATCATTTGAGCTGACTGATCCTTTCCGCGGGGCTGATAATGTCTGTCAGCCTTACGCCGAACTTTTCATTGACCACAACAACCTCTCCCCTGGCCACGAGCTTGTTGTTGATAAGCACTTCCATAGGTTCTCCGGCCAGCTTATCCAGTTCCACTACAGATCCCTGGCCGAGTTGAAGCAGGTCTCTGATAAGCATCTTCGTCATGCCAAGCTGCACGGTCAGTTCAAGAGGGATGTCCAGGATAAAATCGATGTCCTTCCTGGGGGAAGTCTCCTTCTTTTCGGGTTTCAGTTCCTCGAAACTCGCGTCTTCGGTTTTCTGTTCAAGATTTTGAAGCATGTGAATCTCCTTTTAAGATATTGGTTACCTTGATCGCCTGGCTCCCCCTGCTGAATCCGGGCACCCCATAGAGTTTCGTGATGCCTTCGACCTTTACCGGAAGTTCTTCCGCCACGGCCCTCCCAAGGTTCAGAACGCTTCCGACCTCCAGTTCAACAATCTCTCCAAGGGTGAGCTGAGTCCTCCCTATCTCCACCTTGAGTTCAACCGGCGAATCCTTGAGCAACTCCTTCAGATAAGAAACCCATCTTTGGTCTATCTCGAACTTGTCGGTCTGGATTCCGGAATACAGTATCTCCTTCACCGGCTCTATCATCGAATAGGGTATGCAGAAGAAGAGTTTTCCCGTGAAATCTTCCACTTCTATGTGTATCTCCACTTTTATGACGAGCTCGCTGGGAGTAACGATGGTAACGAACTGGGGGTTCATCTCCGAACTCACGAATTCCGGTTTAATCGGTGATATTCCGCTCCAGGCGCTCTTCATGTCATCCAGGGCCATCCCGACCACTTTCCTGATGATATTCTGTTCTATGTGCGTAAATGACCTGCCCTCTGATTTGACGTGCCTGGCGCTCGAACTCCCGAAGAAGAACTCCACAAAAGCGAAGACCAGCGGGGCCTCAATGGCAAAGAGTGCGTATCCCTTCAAAGGCTCCATCTTGAAGATATTGATGCTGGATGGAAAGGGTATGATCTTCATGAATTCGCCGAACTTCGCGATCTCGACATTATGGATGCTCACATCCACGAATTTCATGAACATATTGGAGACCGAGTTTCTGAAATAGCGCGCAAACTTCTCATTGGCCAGTTCAAGTCCCGGCATCCTGCCGCGAATGATGCGTTCCTGGCTGGTAAAATCATAGGGCCGGATGCCTGCCATGATCTTTTCCCTGGCGCTGTCTGTATCGATCTCTCCCGACTGCACTCCCCTAAGGAGGGCATCGACTTCATCTTGTGAGAGTATGTCGTTCATTGTGTCACAAACTCTGTGAAATAGAGGTTCTTGAACACGTCTTTTCCAACCGCCTGATTTGCGCGAAGAAGGATCTCATCCTTCAGCTGGAGCTTTCCCTCCGGGGTCATGACAGAGGTATAGGATTTACTGCTGACCAGGATGATGATCGCATCTCTGAGCAGGGGGGCCTTTTCCGTCACGAGGGGTTGATAGGACTTGTCTCCCAGCTCGAACTGCACCGAGACCTTAAGAAATCTGTTCTGCTCGGCAAGGTTCATGACAAAGGGATCAAGGGCAAACAGTTCAATTTTTTGCTCTGCGCCGGCCGCCTTTTCATGTGAAGCATCCGCCGCCTTTCCTTTTTTGCTGAGAAACATTGTATACGCCGCAAAACCGCTTCCAAGACCGATAATAATTACTATTGCCAGGATAATAAAGAGTTTCATCTTCCCTTTCCTGGGCTTCTCCTTCACTTCGCTCAGATCCCCTGCCTGGCTGTCAAGGACCTCTTCTGCCATACTTCCCTCCTTCTCCGGTATATTTGTATCATTTATATTCAAGGAGCATGCCAGATTAAAAGTCATTGATAATTCAGGGTATTTTTTCGCGGAGAGAGGCTGGCGTCAAAGAAATGACAATAGTGCGGATCTTCGGTTCCCGGTAGTGCCGGAAGTAGGGAAAGGCACGAGAAGTCTTCTACCTCTCGTGCCTTTCAATGGGCTGGGTGACAGGTATTTAGAATACCTATCTCTTGAGATTCACCAGTTCCTGCAAAAGCGCATCAGTCGTAGTTATTATCCTCGAATTGGCCTCGAACCCACGCTGTGCGGAGATCATCTTAACAAACTGTTCGGCCAGGTCCACATTGCTGAGTTCAAGGGTGTTCGAAAGCACCCTGCCCAACCCTGATGAACTCGCCGAGCCGACAATCGGCTGGCCCGAGTCATAGGATTCAGCGAAGAGGTTCCTGCCCAGCTTCGTCAGCTTGCTGGGTGCGATGAATTTTCCGAGGGCGATCTGACCTATAGACCGCGTCTGTCCGTTGGTGAATATACCCGTTATCACTCCGTCGGCCGCAATCGTCATATTCTTGAGACTGCCCGCCGCGTAGCCGTCCTGTCCCAGGCTCATGACCGCAAAATCCGATGCAAACTGGGTAGTGCCGTCAAGCCCCGTGCCTGGAGGGGTCTCCCCGGTGCCTGTTCCGAAATCAAAAGCAACTGCCTGAGGGGAAGTTACCGCACCGCCGAAATTGAAGCTTATCGCGGTGCCGCTGTTGTCATTGACGAGCGCGCCGCTCGTGTCGAAAGAGAGGGCCTGTGTACCTGCTTCAACAAGGAGATCAGGATTCGCCGGGTCCGCATTAACGTAATGAACGTTCCATGCGTTATCAGCGGTCTTTTCGAAGTAGAGGGTGATCTGGTGGGCACCGCCCTGGGAATCGTAGACATTGATCGTCGAAGAGAAGTTGTAGTTTACAGGATCATTGTTAACACCGTCCGCATTTCCATCCAGTGTGAAGGCC
>DATHCU010000415.1:0-4953 GCA_035319385.1 Thermodesulfovibrionales bacterium | reverse complement strand
TATTATCCTGAAGACTCTCTTTGCCGAGGGATGCTGAATACCGTGGTACAGTGTGGACGCGGAATAGAGAATGATCAGTGCAGCGCCGAATATGCTGGAAGCGACGATATGGCGGGCGCTCCCGAAATTGTTGGCATGGATAACCAGCATAATCAGGCCTGCGACACCGAGAATCACCCCTATGCCATGAATGACGCTATGGACAATCTCTTCTCTTGGTCTGAATGATCTCTGGCAAGGTGTTTCGGTCATTCAACTATGTCCTTAAAATCCGTAGTTGCAATATAGCAAAGGTTTTCAAAAATACAATGTATAGTGTATAGTTCATTAATATACCCTGCGACAGAGACGAATGGATATAACGGCCTTCATAATTTCTGCTTCGGCCATGTTCCTGGTTTATATTGTCATCAGGCTCCTGACCCGCAGATAAATATTTATAAAGGGTCCTGCCGGGCTTGCAGGATCCTATTGCCTTGCTTCAGCGGCGACTCCCATCGCCTTGTCAAGACTTGCCTGTGCTACTTTGTAATCGTAAAGGGCCTGTATGTAAGAAGTCTTTGCTGTGATTAGGGATACCTCAGCATCTGTCACCTCGATAGGATTGCCAACACCTGCCGCATATCTGCCGTTTGCGATATCCAGGTTCTCCTGGGCCTGCTCCACGTTCAGTTGTGCGGTCGGCACCCTTTCTTCAGCGGCCTTGAGGTTCAGAAATGCCTGTTGCACGTCCGAAATAACGGTCTGCCTGACGGACTCTTCGTTGGCCTGAAGAACATTAAGGTTCGACTTCGCTTCCTGTACCTGATATTTTGTCAGGAATCCGCTGAATATCGGAAAAGAGACGGCTGCTCCTATGTCCCATCCGTGTTCAAGCGGGAATTTCTCGCCCGACCAGTTATATGCGGCATTACCGGTAACAACGGGATAATAGCCGGTCCTTGCGAGGTCTATGGCGCTCTGCGCCGCCTGCCTTCTTGAAATGGCGGATTTCAGGTCGGGTCTGCTCCGAAAGGCCCTGGATAACGCGTCCCCGAGCAGGATACTATATTTCTGAAAAGTGAGATTATCCTCCAGCGTGTATTCCGGCGCGTTTGGAACGCCCATAGAATTGTTGAGGTTCACCAGCGCTATCCTGACGGAGTTTTCCGCGAGTATGAGGTTAAGCTTTGCATTCCCCAGGTCGACTTCTGCCTTGGTCACATCAAACTTGGGCTTTGTTCCGACTTCGAAAAAACCTTTTGCCTGTTCAAGGTGTTGCTGAAACTGCCTGACAGACTCCGTCGATACATCCTTATTCCGTTTGGCCTGGAGCACGCCGTAGTAGGCCTGTCTGACATTGAATATGATCTGCTCGCTTGTGCTGGCAAAGTCCGAGCGTGAAGAATCGAAATTGTATTTCTGAATCTTTACCTGCGTCGGCGTTTTGCCAAAATCATATATAAGC
This sequence comes from Thermodesulfovibrionales bacterium, assembly GCA_035319385.1. Classification (GTDB taxonomy): domain Bacteria; phylum Nitrospirota; class Thermodesulfovibrionia; order Thermodesulfovibrionales; family SM23-35; genus DYFC01. Next base: position 3,506 of record DATHCU010000415.1, on the reverse strand, counting down.
TGACTGAGATTGACCCCGGCGGAATATTGATCGAAGGATGAACTGCTGCCGCCCGGAGATCCGCCCGAGATCCCCGAAGAATTGCCTGATGAAGAGGAAGCTGGCTTGATCCTGGAGTAGCTTGACTGCCAGTTTACCTGGGGATAATAGTTCGACTCAGCCTGGCCGATGCGGCTCTCGGTCGCGCGCATGGTGCCTGCGGCCGCAACGATACTGGGCTGCATCTTCAACGCTATTTCGACGCATCTCTCGACGTTCAGAGATTCGTCTTTCTTTATCATCTCATCCGCGCTTGCCCTAAAGGGCGTAGAGAAGACAAAAAATAGCAGAACTGGGAAAAACCATTTCATTTTGACCTCCTGAAATTTCCTGGATATATTTTACGAACTATATTGTCCTCTTAAACGACACTATGGCTATGGTCATCATGATAAAAGTGAAGACTGCCAAGAAGGTTATATCTCCGATAATGCCACTTAACCGCGCACCTTTGAAGAGAATGGATTTCAATGCGTCTACCGCGTATGCCTCAGGGTTGATCTTTGCGAATGCCTTCAACCATCCCGGAAAGCTTGCAATCGGGTATATCGCGCCGCTCGGGAAGAAGAGGATGACGTTGAGAAACCCGCTCAGGACGCCGACAATCCTGGGATGATTAACTCTGCCTATGATAACAAACATAAGGCTCAGAAGGCAGAGGGTTGTGAGAACGATCACAGTCAGGGTTGAGACAAACTGTCCGATGCCGTCTGATAACGTTATCCCGGTCATGGCGATACTGACGCAGAATATCAGGACAGCAATGATGGTTGTTATGGAAAGACCGCTGATCACAAGTCCCGCTACTATGTGGGATTTTGATATAGGGGTCAAAAGGTAGCTTTCGTCGATGCCGAGGAATCTGTCCATGACAAGGTTAAATGCTCCTGTCGTGAGCGTTCCGAGAAAAATCGCCATGATCACAACGCCGGGTACCAAAGACTGATAATAGTCGACCTTCCTGTACAGATCGACGTCCCTCAGGTAGGTCTGGTCGGTCTTCTCCCTTATGGCCACATAATCGGAGTTGAGAGATCTGAGGGCGCTGTTTATCGTGCTTCTGATAGTATCCGCGGATATGGCATCGGTGTTGTCGAGGAAAAGACCGGCTTCGGCTCTTGCCTTGAGCGCGACCTTCTTGCTGAAATCGGGAGGGATTATGAGACATGCCTTGTATCTGCCCTGCCTCACTCCATTGACAGACTCTTTCATGTCTGTTGCAGAGAGAACCGTAAAGGTCTGCGGCCCCGCCTCAACAGCCCGCAGGTTGTCCACAAGGTTTCTCGCCTGTGGCCCGGGGTCCTGGTTCACAACAACCAGAGGGAGTCCCTGCAATTTCCCCTGGAATGAATTCCCGAGTATTACAAGGTAGATGATGGGCATGAGGACGCTCATCGCAAGGACCATGGGATTCCTCCTGAACTTCTTCAGATCTCTCTCGACCACCGCCAGGAGCCTTACCATATCAGCCCTCATATCCCTTATCTCCCCCACCTCTGGGGTATGCCGGCCCCGATCAGAAAATTCACCTTCTTCACATCTTCCTCCCGGATAGACTTTCCCGTGTAATGGATGAAGACGTCTTCGAGAGACTGTTCATGAATCGATGCAGAGAGAATCTTTCCACCCGAGGACCTTGCTTCATCGATCAGCGCAGGGAGATTCAGCGCGCCGTTGTCGACATAGACCCTGATGCTTCTGTCTTCAACCGCTATCCTGTGAACGAACGTCAACGCCTTTATTCTGTCGATAACGGTCTCTGTGAGATCTTCAAGCGAGAGGGATATGATATCGTTTCCGGGTATCTGGGCCTTTAGTTCATCCGGACTGCCCATAACAATTATCTTCCCGGAATCGATAATGGCTACCCTGCTGCACAGGGCTTCTGCCTCTTCCATGTAATGAGTCGTGAGGAAGACTGTCATAGAGGCCTTCTCAATAAGTCTTCTCAAAAAATCCCATACCACCCGCCTGGATTGGGGATCGAGTCCTATAGTCGGCTCATCCAGGAAGAGAATTCTTGGCTGATGGACAAGTACTCTTGCAATCTCAAGCCTCCTCCTCATCCCGCCGGAGTATGCAGCGACAAGATCTTTTGCCCTTGATGTGAGTCCTACCATCTCGAGCAGTTCCTTAATCCTCTCCCGCCTTTCTTTGGAAGAGATGCCGTAAAAGCGGCCGTAAATATCCATGTTCTCAAATCCTGTCAGGTCCAGATCGCTGGTCATGGCCTGGGGCACGACCCCGATCGCCTGTCTGACCTTCTCCGGCTCTTTGGAAACGTCGCAGCATGCTACCCGGGCGCTGCCTTCAGTTGGCGGTACAAGTGTTGTAAGTATTCTGATCAGGGTTGTTTTGCCCGCTCCATTCGGACCCAGAAAGCCGAAGATCTCCCCTTCGGCCACATCGAAACTGACATCATTGACTGCCGCATTCTGTCCATACCTTTTTGTTATGCCTCTGACTTCAACGGCTTTTTCGTTCGGCATTCCCTGCTACCTCTTTTTCGGTATTTCCACTTCCACGGTCATGCCGGGTTTCAGTCTTCCGCCGGTGTCTCCGACCCTTATCTTAACCCTGAATGTCCTTATATCCTGTCTGCCGCGCGTCACATCCCTCTGGGTTGCAAACTCCGCATATCTGCCGATTTCCGAGACGGTTCCCCTGAATTCTGACTTCGAACTTCCCTCAGCCCTTATCAGAGCCTCGCTGTTGAGCGCGATGCTGTTTATGAGTGTCTCATCAAGATCGACTCTTACATAAAGCTCTTCCATATCTACGATGGTCAGTACAGTCATGCCCGGACTGACTGTCTCACCCTTTTCCATCGCCTTCAGAACGACAGTCCCGGATATGGGGCTAGCAATCACTGTGTCGTCGAACTTCGCAAGGTTGTAAGAAAGGTTTGCTTCCGATTCCTTTAGACTTGCCGCGGATGATTTCAGGTGATTTACGGCCTGATTCAACTGGGCTTCGGAAGCGGACTTTCTGGCATTAGCCGCGGAGAGCCTCGACTTTGATGAGGTATAATCCGCCTCGGCGGCATTGTATGTTGCGATCCTCGAATCAAGTGTCTGTTGTGACAGAAACTCGTCCTTAAACAGCGCCTCTGCCCGTTTCATCTCCTTTTGAGCCAGGTCCATATTGATCCTTGCCTTTTCCACGTCGGCCTCGGCAGTCCTGATGTCTGCCTCTGCGCTCGAAATGTTTGCCTTTGAACTCGTGATAGCCGATTCGGAGACCCGGATCTCCGCCCTCGAGAAATCAACACCAGCCTTTGCTTTGTCAACAGATGCCCTGAGGTCATTGCTTTCCAGCCTGAAAGCCTCTTCGCCTTTCTTAACGGGATCACCTTCGTTGCAGCATACAAAAGAAAGTCTGCCCGATACCTTTGGAGAAAGATTGACCTCGGTCCCCTCTATGATCCCGGTTGACCTGATCGATTCAGATTTTTGCGGCCTGCCCAG
>DATHCU010000414.1:0-2130 GCA_035319385.1 Thermodesulfovibrionales bacterium | reverse complement strand
GCTCACCGACTTCGGCTCCCAGTGGGTCACCAGGGGACTCTCGTCTATGCCCCGAGACGCCCCATGGAGATAATGACCGTAAGATTCGCCGTAATCTTCGACCAGTTTCTCAAGCGGAATCGAAGCCAGCTCCCCTATAGTATTGATACCGCGGCCCCTTAGGCTGGCCTCTGTCTTAGGGCCCACACCCCAGAGTTTTCTCACGGGCAACGGCCATATCAGCGTCTCGATGTCTTTGTCGCCGATTATCGTAAGTCCGTCCGGTTTCTGCATATCCGAAGCTATCTTTGCCAGAAGTTTGTTCGGGGCTATCCCGATCGAACACGTTAGCCCAGTCTCATCCTGAATTCTCTTCTTGATCTCTGACGCTATCTGCTCTGATGACATATCGACTTCGGTTATGTCGAGGAACGCCTCATCGATGCCCACATCCTCCATCACGGACGATGTCTTTCTGAGGGCATCCTTGATTATGCGGGAGACCCTTGAATACTCTTCATAGTCGACGGGAAGGAAGAAGGCATGTGGGCAGAGTTTGTGCGCCGTCCTCAATGGCAGAGCTGAGTATATGCCGTATTTTCTGGCCTCATAGGAGGCTGTAGATACCACGCCCCTCTTCGTAGGATCTCCGGAGCCGCCTATTACAACGGGCTTCCCTCTCAGCTCCGGATGCCGCTTTTCTTCGACAGCCGCGAAGAATGCATCCATATCCACGTGGAGAATCCGCCTCATGCACAACAGGAATAAAGCAGCCGGATGAACAACATCAAAGCACTTCCACTATAGTCCGGAGGATCAGCTTCCTTCAAGGTTTCCTATGCTTCAAGACCATATTTCTTGAGTTTCCTCCACAGAGAGACTCTGTCGATTCCAAGCACCTGGGAGGCGAGGGTCTTGTTGCCATTTACCTCTTTCAGAACCCATTTGATATATGCCAGTTCCTGGTCCTCCAGTGAAGGTATTTTCCCTTCCTTCTTTCTGAAAGTCTTTATGCTTATCACCTTGAGATCTTCGGGGAGGTTGGCAACCTCGATTCCGCCGCTGTTTGAAAGAGCAACTCCCCTTTCAACGATATTCTCAAGTTCTCTGACATTCCCCGGGAAGTCATATCCCTGGAGGATTGAAATAACCTCCGGAGATATCTCTTTGATCTCCTTCTTCATTATCGTATTATATTTCTTGAGAAAGAAGTAACTGAGGATAGGTATATCGTCCCTCCTCTCAGACAGGGGGGGGATGTAGAGAGAAACCACATTGAGCCTGAAATACAGGTCTCTTCTAAAGCTGCCGTTCTTAAGAGACTCATGTATGTCGCGGTTCGTTGCAGCCAGAAAACGTACGTCAACTTTGAGAGGTTCAGTCCCGCCCACCCTCAACACTTCCCTTTCCTGTATGACTCGCAGAAGTTTGACCTGCATAGAGGCAGGCATCTCAGTAATCTCATCCAGGAAGAGCGTCCCGCCGGAAGCCATCTCGACCAGACCCTTTTTCAGGGTCACGGCCCCGGTAAAGGCCCCTTTTTCGTGCCCAAACAATTCATTTGACAGGAGTTCCTCATTGAAGGCCCCGCAATTAATCGCGAAGAATGGCCCCTCGGTACGGGCGCTGTGGTAATGAATAAATCGGGCGAACTGCTCTTTGCCTGTGCCGCTTTCGCCTGTAAGCAGCACATTGCAGTCCGTCGGGGCGATCTGCTGAGCTGTTTCAAGAAGGCGCTGCATGCCTGGATCCTGCGTGATAATCTTCACCTTCCCCTGGAAATTTTCGAGTTGATCCCTGAGATTTCTATTCTCCCTCTTCAGTTGAACCTTTTCGACAGCCTCTTTCACGACACTTCTGACCAGTTCGAGTTTGAAGGGCTTCGCGATGTAATGGAAGGCTCCCTTCTTCATAGCATCAACCGCTGATTCCAGAGTTGCATAGCCGGTGATCATGATCACCTCTGTATCGGGATGAAGCTCCACGCATTTCTTCAGGATCTGAAGCCCGTCAACCTTTTCCATCCTGAGGTCCGTTAGAACAACGTCAAACTGCCTCTCTTCAAGCAATTTGAGGGCATTCATTCCGCTCTCGGTACCAACCACGGAATATCCCTCTTTCTTGAGAATATGCTCCAGGTTCTTAACCGCT
>DATHCU010000413.1:0-3521 GCA_035319385.1 Thermodesulfovibrionales bacterium | reverse complement strand
GACATATGAGGATATGTCTCTCGGCGCCGTCAGGCAATATCGGAGCCTTATCGACAAGTACAAGCCGGTCCCGCCGCCAGGGCTTCAGGATAAGGAATATAAACCCCTGAAGCACAGCTTTGTCAGCTTCGAAGGGTTTTTAAACGCAAAGCTGCTTGTTGAGATACTTAAACGAATGGGCAATGATCTCGAAAAGACAAACATCAAAAAGACGGTGGAAGGCATAAAGGACCTGGATCTGGGGATCGATGCCCGAGTCTCTTTCGGACCGGATAGACATCAGGGGTTGAATAAGGTCTATTACACAACCTTTGATAACGGTCGTTTCGTTCCAATAAGAGACTGGAGCAGGTGGCGTAAATGATAATGTCGAAGCTGTTCAAGAAGACGCTCCTGATCATTATCATACTTTTTGTCGTAATTGCCGTCACTATAGCCATATCCTCCGGATGGAATCTTTACAAGGACCTTGTCCAGGAGTACAAGAGCAAAGGTACGGCAATTGCAAAGAGCATTGCCGGGTCAAGCGTAGAAACACTGCTCAACAGGGATGCGTCTACTATCCAGGCGATGATAGACCAGTTTATTGAGATAAGCGGTGTGAACTATGTCTTTGTTGTGGATGCGCAGGGAGAGTTAATTTCTCACACTTTTGTCCCTAACGTCCCCGATGAAATATTGAGAATCAAGAATGACAGACCTAAGCTTATCTCTATCCAGGATCTTCAGACAGCTGGGGGCAGAAAATTCATAGATATTTCAGCCCCGATACTTGAAGGCATAGCAGGATATGTTCATGTCGGAATGGACAAAGACATGATCATGTCCCAGATGAAGTCTGCGATGATACGTCAACTCGGTCTTATCGCGGTCATTTTCCTGTTCAGCGTCACTATGGCATATTTCCTTGTCAACAAGGTCTCCCAGCCACTTAATAAATTGTCGGAATACGCGAAGAAACTTGCTTCTCACGATTTTTCTTCGGCTGTTGATATTACGTCGCACGATGAGATAGGTCTGCTCGCTGATACAATGAAATCCATGGCTACCGACCTCCATGAGGTGTTCGACCGCTATGAACAGGCCATAAACGACGCGATAGTCGAATTGCAGAACACCCTCGCCTATCTCACGGCGGTCATAGATAATATGGCGGACGGCCTTTTGGTTACAGATATCGATGGGGTGATCACTCACGTTAACCCTGCGCTTTCGTATATGTTTGCCCTGAGAGAGACCGACCTCATGGGCAAGAACTGCCGCGACCTGTTCGGGGACAAATTTGCCGAGATAGTAGACAAAAGCAGAGACAACTCCTACGAAATCTATACCTGCGAAATCGGCCTTGCTCATGACAGAGTGGGAAAGGCGGTGGCGACCGGCATTCATCAGGACGCCTTTCAGACCGACGACAAGGGGATAGGATCCGTAATCCTGATAAGGGATATTACGTCTGAAAAAGAAGTGGATAGGATGAAGACAGACTTCATTTCAACTGTCTCACATGAACTGAGAACCCCTCTAACCTCGGTGCGCGGATTCACAGAAATCATCAAGAAGAAACTGGATGAGGATATATTCACGCAGTTTTCCTCATCCACTGAAAAGAGGACCCTGAAGGCTGTCAAGAGGGTACGGGAAAACCTGGAGATTATTCTGTCTGAAGGAGAGAGACTGACGGCCCTGATCAATGATGTGCTGGATATATCCAAACTTGAGGCGGGAAAAGTAGAATGGAAGATGGAGAGTATCCGGCTGGCGGACGTCATTGAACGGGCTATGGACGCTACTTCTTCACTCTTTGAGCAGAAGAAACTGGACTTTGTGAGAACTATTTCGGACGGAGTTACTGAGGTCAAAGGGGATAAGGACAGAATCTTTCAGGTTGTCATAAACCTTCTGTCGAATGCCGCAAAATTCACTGATTCCGGATCTGTCACATGTTGCGTAAAAGAAACCGGGAGCAATGTTATGGTGAGCGTGACAGACACGGGGGCAGGTATTTCCGATAGCGATAAAGAGCATGTCTTTGAGAAATTCAGACAGGCAGGTGATACCCTTACGGACAAGCCTACAGGTACAGGCCTGGGGCTCTCAATCTGCAGGCAAATTATAGAATACCATGGCGGGAAGATAGGGGTGGAGAGTGAGAAGGGCAAAGGCAGCACGTTCTTCTTCACGCTGCCCGCATATTCAAGGGCCGAAGATATGTCTGAGCACGGGGTCGCCCTCCAGGGAAAGGAATTGCACTAGAACATGCCGAAGATTCTCATAGTGGACGACGATCCTGTCATAAGAAATCTGCTGGAACAGATACTGGAGCCCTTCGAGGAACATGGGGTCGAACTGCTGACGGCAGACAATGGAGTGGCAGCGCTTGAAGTGGTCAGGAGCGCGAGACCGGAGGTCATATTCCTTGATGTGATGATGCCGAGGATGAACGGATTCGAAGTGTGCAAAATCGTCAAAAACGACCCGGACATTGCGAATTGCTATGTTGTTATGTTGACAGCCAAGGGCCAGGAAGTGGATAAACAGAAGGCAAAAGAAATCGGCGTCGACTGTTATATTACAAAACCGTTCAACATTACGGAACTTGTCGGCAAAGTCAGTGAAGTCATGGGAATTAAGATCAAGTGGGGTTCATAAACCCCGCTGTTTGATCTACGCCAGTGCGTCCTTAAGGTCGTCTCCACGGACGGGGCCGTATACAGTCAGCGAAAGGTTCTCTTTCCGGATGAGGACTTCGCACAGTTGTCTTACCTGATTAATTGTAATCGCATCAATTTCCTGCATTATCTCTTTGGGAGAAAGATATCTTCCATGATATATTTCCTGACGGGCAATATTGTTCATCCGGCTCCCTGTAGACTCAAGGCCCAGTATTATGTTGCCCTTCAACTGGTTCTTTGCTCGCTGCAGTTCCGCATCCTGAATAGTGTCTTTCAGGTCGTGCAACTCTCTCAGCAACAGCTCTATTACTTCCTTGACCCTTTTCTTGCTGACACCCGCATAAACCCCCCAGATTCCAGTGTCGATATAAGACGCCACGAACGAGTATATTGAATAGGCCAGCCCCCTCTTTTCCCGTATTTCCTGAAACAGACGTGAACTGACACCGGCACCGAGTATTGCATTGATCACGTAAAGGCAGTAGCGGTCATCGCTTGCGTGAGGAATTCCCTTTATTCCAAGGCAGAGATGGGCCTCGGAGAGTTCTTTGCTGATGACTTCCACCTTATTGTTGAATCGGGGAGTTTCTCCTTTTTCAGGCTCGGACCCTCTCCTGAGATTGCCGAGGTCCTTGTTCAATAATGTAATAAGACGTTCGTGATCGAAATTGCCCGCGCAAGATACCACGATGTCCCTCGTCCCGTAGTACTTTCTTATATGCGAAAGAATATCTTCCCTGGAAAACGACAGAATCGTTTCCCTTTTCCCGAGGACTGACTGTCCAAGGCCCGTATTGCCCCATATCGTGTGGTTAGACAAGTCATGCACGTAATCGTCGGGAGTATCCT
>DATHCU010000412.1:0-10318 GCA_035319385.1 Thermodesulfovibrionales bacterium | reverse complement strand
AATAAGCGCCAAGACCGTCGAAACCTATCGCAAACAGATCATGGAAAAGCTCAATCTCCACAGCATTGCGGAACTCACCAAATATGCTATCCGCGAAGGACTAACCACGGTCCAGCTGACATAGATTAACGATTTCGTAGGCTCTGCAATAATTGAAGTGCGGGTCTTTCTCCGGGGCTAGATGAACTCCAGACCGGACCTGTGCGAACTCTCTCCAACTTGTCTTGACCAGCGGACTACAGCCCGTTGATGAACAACGGGAAGGGTACTCCTCAGGATAATGGTCTGCCCTTCGATAAGCTGATGCTCGGAACAGATACAAAGCCCCGAACTGCTGATATTGGCAGCGACGCCGGCATGAATCTCGGACTGCGGACCGGCATGCAGGGCATACTCAATTGAATAGCCGAATTCATACCTGGCCTCTCTTCTCGTCCCGGACAATTCCGTCTCCTCTTTTTCCCTGGCAGATAATGGTGCTCTTCTCTTATTTACCAAAAGATCGGCTGTTTGTCAATTAGGGATATGACCAATTCTCGGCGGATATCCCTGGAAAATTAGTTTCTCCCGATGAAATCTGTTAAAATATACAAATTTATACTTCAGAGCGAGGTAGTTATGAATAGATTGATCGCATTTTGCCTGATCGCCCTTTTTTTGGTTTCCAGCTGCCAGAAGAAAGAAGAGTCAAAGATGCAGACCCCATTCCCAAACAACTCGATGGAGCTTCAGAACAAGATCGTCCAGCTCGAGGGTTTGGTGAAACAGAACCCGAAGAACCTTAACGCTTGGATTGAGCTCGGCAATTCATTTATGGACTCCAGCCGTTTCCCCGAAGCTGTCAATGCGTATCAGAAGGCCCTTGATATGTCCCCGAACAACGTGGATGTCCGGGTTGACCTCGGTACATGCTACAGGTCTGCCGGACAGCCTGAGAAGGCGGCTGAAGAATATCGGAAAGCTATCTCCACAGATCCGCGTCACGCCAATGCCCACAGGAATCTCGGCATTGTGCTTGCGTTTGATCTCAAGGACAAGCAAGGCGCCATAAAAGAACTTGAAAAGTACCTCAGTCTTGCTCCCAATGCGCCCGACTCTCAGAAGATATCCGGGCTTGTGACGGAACTGAGGAAGCCGGCGTAGGTCAGAATTTCAGGAAGAGAGGTTTGTGTTCCTTTGGCTTCTTCTTTTTCGAACCGGCCGAAGAGCGGCAGATTGCGCATTTCGCATCGTTGCAGAATTGGCAGAACTGGCAGTCGGGACACGGATGCTTCTTCCGTAGAATCTTGAAAGGTCCCTTCCCGGAGGAAGGCCTATCGCCTGATCCAGAACCGTCTCTTTCCAATTCTGCGGCCCTAGTGTTTAAACGCCCTCTGACCTGTAAAGACCATCGTCACCTTCGGGTCCGCCTCGTTGCAGGCAGTGATGGATTCAAAGTCGCGCTCAGAGCCTCCGGGCTGCACAATAGCCCTAATCCCCTCTTTGATGCCGACATCCACACCGTCTCTGAAAGGGAAGAATGCATCGGAGACCATTGTTGATCCGATCAGCCCGCCCTTCTTATCTTTCGTCTCTCTGTCGATTTCTTCAAGGGGGCTCCTCTCCCTCTTTCCGTTGGAGACATCCAGTTCAAACGTCTTGTAAGGCACACCGTATTTCCTGAAACAAAGAGCGTCCGCATATTTTGTGTAGGCCTTGTAGATGGCGATCTCAGCCACACCCACCCTGTCCTGTTCTCCTGTTCCGATGCCGACCGTTGCGCCATCTTTCACATAAATGACAGAGTTGGACGTGATCCCCTGCTCCACGTTCCATCCGAAGAGCATATCGTCAGACTCCTGATCAGTCGGCTGCCTGTCTATGGAATACTCAGCGCCTTTATACACCGTCTTCGCCGGGAGAAAATCCCCTTTTGTCCTGATCTTGTTGACCGGGGATTGCTGCAGGATGAGCCCTCCGTCGATCAGGGACTTGAAGTCCACAAACCTGTTGTCCCTGTATTTTTCCAGATCACTTATCTTGCTGACTCTGATTATCCTGAGGTTCTTTCTCGTTGCGAGTATGCCGACAACGCCGTCTTCAAATTCAGGAGCCGCTACCACTTCCAGATAGTTCTTGCTCACCATATCTGCGGTATCTTTGTCCATGGCCCTGTTGACGATAAGACAACCCCCGAAAGCAGCGATGCGGTCGGCCATATTCGCCCTGTCGTACGCCTCGGCCAATGTCCTGCCATATGCCGCGCCGCAAGGATTGTTGTGCTTCAATATGGCTGCGGCAGGCCTGTCCATCAGGAACTTAATTATATTCAGTCCGTTATCAAGATCGGTAAGATTAGTCTTGCCGGGGTGCTTTCCAGCCTGGATCATGTCCTCTTCGGAAATACTGCTCACAAGGCCGTTTCCCGATTGAATGAACTGGCAGCCACCGAGAACAAGATTTCCGTTTATCAATTCATAGAGCGCTGCCTCCTGCTCCGGATTCTCACCGTAGCGCAGTCCTTTTTCGATCAGTTCACCAGACTTCTCATCAGGTATCTTCCACGTCCTCTTCCTATAGACCAGGGTCTGACCGCCAAGCTTGATAACCATCTCCTCAGGAAAGTGGTCAGCCATGATCGTTCGGTACATCTTCTTTATGTCAGACATATAACCTCCTCCTTAAAAAACAATCACCAATGCCCAAATTACAAACTACAAGAGAAGCAAAACACATAATCTTTTTGCCTGCTGCCGGTAATTGGAATTTCATATCTGCTTATTGTTTCTCATTTGATTATTGAAATTTGCGTTTGGATATTATTTCTTCTTCAGTTTCAGAGTCTCTTCCAGCATGAGAATAAACTTAATGTACTTGAAAGCCAGCTTCATCAGGGCGACCTCATCGTTTTTCACCCTTTCGATCTCCTCTGGCGGGATATCGAACACATCGAGGAACTTGCTTTCGAATACATATTTTCTGAAGGAATCCAAGTCATAACTCGCCATGAAGACCTGGTTCTGCTGAGGGGGCTCCAGCGGCTTGCCGAAGTATGGTTTCCTGAGCTGGATCTCTTTCCATTCCTTGTTCATCTCATCGTACACATCGACTCCCTGATCCGCCTTCCAGGACTCGATGGTCCAGTTGACGTCTTCTTCGAACCCCAGACAGTGCGGTTCCCTGATCAGAAAGTAGAACTCTTCGTTCACCGGTCCGGTTTCAGAGTCCTTTCTCACGGTGCCCTGGCCGACAGGGTAGTACCTGCAGTTCGCGGGACGGTCCGAGTAGACGGTGCATCCCTCCGGCGTTACAAACGGGCAACTCTTCTCTTTGTCATCCAGCAGCTTCAGGATCGCAAAGGGATGGGATGTCTTCGGGTCCAGGTCAAGCCTGGTGTGCTTGTCCAGAAATTCCGACGAGGTCATATTGAGTCTTTTCTTCAGTCTCACAATGTCAAACGGAGTCAGGAATATGTTTATATTGCGGCAGCATTTAGTAAAGCACTTAACCCCTTTGTGACATCTGAATTTCAAAGGAGATTTCAGGCTAAGATGCGCCGGTTCGATGTCTTTCATACTTGGTAACGGCATTTCAATTCAATCCTTTCTCTCAAATTGGAGATGCTCAGATGACAAAGTCATCGCGATGTTGGCTTCTTATGCCCCTAAAGAGCAATTACAAAACAAAACCCTTCAAAGCAGAGGATATTAGGAAATAAAAGAATCTCCTGAACATGGAAACACTCAACCCGACTATACTGCCGCCCCGCAGCCGCTTCATTTTGTGTGAATATCGCCCCTGAGGAAGATCCAGATAAGCAGGGGTTGTAATATGTTACCACAATCATGAACGGATTTCGTACAGTTTTTAGCTGCGTCCGGACCCTTCATTACGGGTTTTATGATCCTACTTTGAAGGGAGTCTGGATGAGTCTTGCCGATCTTTAACAGTACCTTCTCACGGCCATGCAAAAGATGGCATCTTCTGAAGGTGTCTGCCTCGATAAACGTTGCGCGTGTCCATCCCAAAAAAAGAGGCCGGCAGAATCTTCTGCCGGCCCTTCATTTGTTAAAGAATTACTATATAAGCGGAACTATGAGCAGCGCGACAATGTTGATAACCTTGATCATCGGGTTGATTGCAGGGCCCGCTGTATCTTTGTACGGGTCGCCTACAGTGTCGCCTGTGACAGCTGCCTTGTGTCCGTCACTGCCCTTCTTATGCATGGTGCCCTTTTCGTCTGTCACGCCATCCTCAAATGCCTTCTTGGCATTGTCCCAGGCGCCGCCTCCGCTCGTCATGGCAACCGCGAGGAACAGACCCACCAGAATACTGCCGATCAGAACGCCTCCGAGTGCCTTAGGTCCAAGGAGAAAACCGACGATAATCGGAGAGATAACAGGGAGAAGTGCAGGAATCATCATTTCCTTGATGGCAGACTTGGTAACTATATCAACGCACTTGCCATACTCGGGCTTGCCTGTGCCTTCCATGATTCCCTTGATCTCGCGGAACTGTCTGCGGACCTCTTGAACAACGCCTCCAGCAGCCCTACCGACTGCCAGCATGAGCCTGCCGGCAAAATAGTAGGGGATAATGCCGCCGATAAACAGTCCGGCGATAACATAGGGATCTGAGAGATCGAAAGCGACTCCGCCCATCTTCGCCACAAGTTCCCTGGAATATTCTGCGAAAAGAACCAAGGCCGCCAATGCGGCTGATCCGATTGCATAACCCTTTGTAACAGCCTTTGTAGTGTTTCCAACCGCATCCAGAGGGTCGGTTACGCCACGGACATGCTCGGGAAGTTCAGCCATTTCGGCGATACCACCCGCGTTGTCTGTTATCGGGCCATATGAGTCGATAGCGACAATGATACCAGTCATCGAGAGCATAGAAACCGCAGACAGTGCGATTGCGAAGAGGCCGCTGCCGGCGTTTCCGGAGAAGCCGCCGCCAAGGTAGAAAGAGCCCATGATAGCACCGACGATGCAGACAGTGGGAAGGGCGGTAGCTTCCATGCTCATGGCAAGACCTGCGATAACGTTCGTGCCATGGCCGGTAAGACTCGCCTGAGCGATAGCCTGAACAGGCCTGAACTCTTTACCGGTGTAATATTCAGTGATCCACACGATGAGGCCGGTCAGTGCCAGTCCGATAAAGGCTGTGCCGAAGACGCTCAAAGCGGTGAATCCGCCCGTGTCTCCGCCGACCTGACCCATAAACCATGAGGTAACGCCATAGAAGGCGCCTGCCGCCAGAATACCCGCGACTGCAAGGGCCTTATAAAGTGCGCCCATAATGTACTGGCTCGCGCCGAGTTTTACAAAGTAAGTTCCGATAATTGAAGCAATAATGGAGACAGCGCCGAGGAGAAGAGGGAACTCAACCCAAGGACTCTGCGGTCCGAATACCGACTTCGCGAGAAGCATGGCAGCGACAAGTGTGACCGTATAGGTCTCATAAAGGTCAGCAGCCATACCGGCGCAGTCACCGACGTTGTCACCGACGTTATCGGCGATAACCGCGGGGTTTCTGGGGTCGTCTTCAGGAATGCCTGCCTCGACCTTACCGACGAGGTCCGCTCCGACGTCCGCTGCCTTTGTATAAATACCGCCCGCGATACGGGCAAAGACGCTCATTAATGAGCAGCCAAAACCAAGGCCGACGAGAGCATGGAATGCGGCTTCACCAGCCATACTTTTCGCAATCGAATAATAACCGGCCAATCCGATAATGCCCAGACCGACAACCATGATGCCTGTAACGGACCCGCCCTTAAAGGAAAGGGTGAGCGCGTTCTGAAGGCCCTTTGAAGCGGCCTGAGTCGTGCGTACGTTCGCGCGGACCGTGACCCACATGCCGACAAAGCCCGCAAAGGCGGAGCCGCATGTACCGATCAAGAATCCGATGGCTGTCCAGATGCCGAGACTCGGGACGGCTGCGAGAATGACGAGCAAGACAATGGCGACTATCGCGACTGTCTTGTACTCACGTGCGAGGAAGGCATATGCACCCTCCTTAACTGCGTTCGAGATGTCCTGCATGCGCTGTGATCCGGCATCCTGCTTTGAAACCCACGCTGCGGTAGTAAGGGCGTACAGAACGCCGATCGCGCCGCAGACCAAGCTAAGTAAAATTATATTCATACCATCCCTCCTGTTTTGATCTTTCTTACATCAAGTGAAAAGTGAAAAAGAGACAAATTGTTTTTTACCTTCCACCTCCCTCCCTTTCATATTATTGAAAAATAACTATTTGACCTCGACATCCCTTTCTGTGGCCTTTGCAAAAACCATCGCTGTTGCCCTGTATACCATGTGCGCCATCTTGGAAAAAGGCGCATAGGCAAACAAGAAGAAAACAACGACAAGATGGCTGAAGTAGATAAGGTATGCCAGGATAGCAATATCCGCGAGACGGGCCAGTTCGGAGAGTATGCCGGTGGCCATAATCGCAAAAACGATATAGATGAAAAGCCAGTCATAGTAGCCGCCCTTGCCGGCCTTCTCTTCATTCTTCTTCCTGTTGTTGATCACCATTACGATACCAACCAGGAGCATTACTGCGCTTGCGTTTCCAAGCCATTTGACAGGGTCCGTCAATGGATATGGAGACGGTCCGAGCAGGAACGAGTATGGAGTCTTACCCATAGCCTCCATTATTTCGTATCCATACAAATACAGGACCGCCCATGCTGTCGTTATCGCCAGCCCTATGAAGCTGAAAAATACCAGCATATGGGCCATCTTCCTGTCTTTCGTGACGTTGCACTGTTCGAACCTTTTGTGAGCCAGAATCTCTCCGATGGTTTCCGTGATCGCGGTCGCTATGCTCATCTTGGGCCTGGAGCCCGTTGCCTTGATCATGTCCTTCCAGTACCTGGTGACGCCAATCGCAAGAGACACTACGGCGAACATAAAGACCGGGACAAATACTCCATCAATAAAATACGACTTCAGCAAAGACGAGTATGCAATCTTGCCGGCGCTATTCCGTATGCTTTCAAGATTCAGATGGCCAAGGCCAGCAAGGATAATCAGAAAGATCACAGAGGGAACAGCCAGCAGCAGAACAAGGGCACCAGGGTTTCCGACCAACTTGCCCAAGGACTTTGGCACCGAGTAGTTTTCTATAGACAGCTTTCTTATCGCATTCAGGACCTCACCCGGCTTTGCGCCTCTCGGGCAATAGGCTGTGCAGTCGCTGCACTGGTGACAGAGCCAAACGTCGGGATTTCCAATCAGTTTGTCCTTCAATCCCCACTGCGCGTGTATCATCTCTTTTCTCGGGAAGGGTTTGTCCGCCGGTGTCAGGTTGCATACAACAGAGCATGTCGCGCACTGGTAGCACTTCTTTAAGGACTCTCCTCCTCCCCTGATAACCGCATTGACGAACTCCAAATCCGGAGATATGACTGCTGAGTCGTCCTTCGGGGGGACCGGCGCCTCAACAGCTGCCTCTTCAATCTTGCTTTCCGGTGCTTCGGCTTTTTGTTCCATGTATATCCTCCAAATCCTATTCTAGAATTCCTTGAACGGATTATGCCCTATTTCCTTGACCTTTTCCGCAAATTCGTTAATCATATCGGGCAGTTTGTGATACTCGTCAATCCCTACCTGCAACATCTTGACACGTTCCGCCTCAAGCTGCAGTTTATTCAGGGTCTCACCGACCTTGCTGAATCTGGTATTTGCGAGTTCACTTCCCTTGATGAAGTGACACTGATAGTTTTCGCCGAACTTGCATCCGATAAGCAGGAAGCCATCGATCCCCTTTGAGAAAGCATCCGCAATCCAGACGAGGTGCATTCCGCCGAGGCATCTCAGCGGCACAAAACGGACGCTTGGGTCGATATTCTTTCTGTGCATCGCCAAGGTATCAAGGGCAGGGTATGCGTCGTTTTCACATACGAGAGAGATAATCCTGAACTCTTCTTCAGGCACATCGATAGATTTTATCATCGAACCCATAATATCGATGCTGTAATCTTTGAACGAAACAATCCTCTCAGGACATGCTCCCATGCAAGTTCCACACCGCCTGCACCGGTTCAGGTTATATGTTGGGATCCCCTTAGCGTCTTCTTCGATGGCACCGAACGGACACTCTTCAGTACACCTCTTACAAGCGGTGCACCTTATCAATTGCGGGTCAGGGAAGGTCACATCCCATGCCCTTGGATGTACTGCAACGCCCTTGGCGACGTGATCGATACACTGTATCGCCTTGAATGCGGCGCCCGCTGCATCTTCCTGCGCGTCCGACATATTCATCGGCTGTCTGACCGGACCCGCAGCGTAGACGCCAGTTCTTCTAGTTTCGTACTGGAAGCAGATAAAGTTAGAATCCGCAAAACCTAACGCTCCCTCAAGGGACGGAATTTCAGGCCCCTGTCTGTACGCGAGATTAAGGATGAATTCAGGCTTTGGAGTGGAATCGAGATAAGTCTTCTTTGCTTCATCGCCCTTTGTCCCCGCGAGAGTAAGACCGTCAAGATATTCCTGCGGAGCCCTCGTGGTAGGGACCATTCCTGTCGCCAGAACAACAAGATCAGCCTCGACTTTCACTTTCTGACCGAGCAGGGTGTTTTCCATCATCACAAACAGATTCCCGTTGCCTGCGTCCGCGACGCCTGTCACTTCTCCCTTGGTCAACATAATTCCGGGGTCGTTCTGGGCTTCCTTATAGAAGGCCTCGAGTCTTCCGGGAGTTCTAATATCTTTGTAAAGTATCATTGCAAGGGCATCGGACTTTTCTCTCACGTACCGAGCCTGCTTCAAAGATGTAGCGCAACACATTGCTGAGCAGTACGGAAGGTGGTTGGGGTCCCTCTGACCCGCGCACTGAACAAAGGCAACTTTTTTCGCCTCCTTGCCGTCTGAGGGCCTCGTAATGGACCCGCTCTTTGCAATCTGTTCAAACTCGATATTTGTCACAACGTCTTTAAATTGTCCGTACCCGAGATGTCCGAGCTTCGTCGCATCATAGGGAATCCACCCCGTCGCCATTACAATGGCGCCTATCTTTTCTTCGGCGGGTCCACTGCTTGAAGCGATTGTCACATCATAAAGACCGGGCTGTCCCGCTGTCTTCTCGATCTTCGCGGACTTATAGACCTTAATATTCGGATGGCTTTCTACTTCTTTGATTACCTTTTCTATCTCCGTATCGACGATCACGGGGTTTGTGTAATTCCTGGTCGGTATCTTCTTATATAACTTATTTACAAACCCGCCAAGCTGCGGCTCCTTCTCGACCAGAACAACTTTGTGCCCGGCCTTCGCAGATTCGAGGGCTGCGGTCATGCCGGTAATACCGCCGCCGACGACCAGGATATTACTGCTCAGATTTTCGAGAATAGCTGGGGCGGGAAGCTCGGCTTTCTGAACCTTTACGATGCTCATCAGGATATAATCCTCGGCAAGACTCTGGGTGTCGTCGGTCTTCGGAGGATGAGTCCAGGCCACAAACTCACGGATATTGGCCCTTTCAACATAGCAACCCGGAAAATCAAACTCTTCAAATTTCACGCGCGGAGAGCACGCTGCAATTATGATGGTATTGACGCCGTCTTTCTTAATATCGCCTTTGATCAGCTGAATTCCTTCTGGGCTGCAGAGGATATCATGAGTCTTAATATTCTCTTCCTTGATCGGTCCCGACTTTGAGGATTTTGCAAGTTTCTCTATATCAATAGAATCTCCGATTCCACATCCCTTACATATGTATACGCCGTACTTTTTTTCCATCCCCTACCTCCTATTCACGCTCTGGATGCACTTGATCACAACACCAGTTGCATCCTGCACAGATCTTGCGACATCAGCAGGGCTTCTCAATGTTCCAACTGCATAAATCCCTTTCTTGAGCGCCGCGTCATCAACAAGCCCGTCAGGGGTATATGATAGGCTCGTTCCAACCTTTGAGTCCTTTGTCGTAAGATCCATGCCTGTTGCCAGGACCACCATATCGAATTTTGCCTTGAACTTTGACCCGGCCAGAGTGTCTTCGACTTCGACTATCGCATCATTGGTTCCGGCTTCTTCAGTTATGCCAGCCACTTTCCCCTTGGTAAAGACAACTTTCGGATCGTCCTTGATCTTCCAGTAGAACCTGTTTTCATACAGACCCGGGGTTCTGATATCTATATAAAAGATCTGGATCGTTGCGTTGGGGTATTGTTCTCTGATGTACATGGCATGTTTAAGTGTCGCAAGGCAGCAGATATAGGAACAATACGGAAGATGGTTTTCATCTCTTGAGCCGGCGCACTGGACAAAGGCGATGTTCTTGATCTCTTTCCCGTCCGAGGGCCGGACGATCTTGCCGCCGGTTG
>DATHCU010000411.1:0-2943 GCA_035319385.1 Thermodesulfovibrionales bacterium | reverse complement strand
CCAAAGAACATCCTTAACCCGGGAAAGATCTTTCCCAAGCAATAGACTGAAAATATATGAGCATCTCATTGCATCCTCGGCAGGTCGGCAGTCGGTATACGTCCCTGTCGAGTCCTATTGCCCGTTACCCCAGTCTTTGTAATAGAATCTGACGAGTTTTTCGGGTCTGACTCCGAGGAGATAGAGGCTGATCAATGCCCAGTTTCTGAGAGTGCAGAAGAGAATCCCTTCTTTTTCCCATCGACGTGCAGAAGTCTTCACTTTCTTTGGGATTACGCAGATCCTGTGACCGGTCTTCTTCAACCTCCGCATAAATTCTATATCTTCCATGATCGGAATTTCTCTGAACCCGTTCAGTGCTTCGAAGCATTCTCTTCGGATGAATACTGCCTGGTCGCCGTAAGGTGCAGAGGTGAGGTGGGTGCGGACGGAAACGACCGTTTCAATAAGCCTGAATATCTGCCGTTCTGACATAATCCCCAACTCAAAGGTGCCTCCTGAATATTCCTTGTTAGCCATGACCGAAGAGATTTCCGCAAGAGCCCCGGGCGGAAGTTCCGTGTCGGCATGAAGAAAGAGGAGGATATCGCCTTTTGCGGATGCTGCACCCTTGTTCATCTGCCTGCCGCGGCCCTTTCCTGAGATTATCTTCACGACATTAGGGTGCTCGATGCAATCAAGGGTCCTGCCTTTTGGATCTCCATCCACGACGATTATCTCAGGTTCAAGGCCTGAGCTTATTGCCGTCACATGGTTTATGACATGATTGATGAAGGGTGCTTCATGAAAGACAGGGATGACAATCGAAAAAGAGCAGTGCATTTTCGGACATTATCAGCGGCAGGGGCCGGGTTGAAATGTCTTTGTAGAGCAGTGATTCGTCTTTGGAAACAACTTTAATCTCCCGCCCTTTTATTCCAGAGGTGAATTCCCCCTTTCAGTGAGTCTGATATGTATTTCATTGTCCTCGATTCTGCAAATGCAGTGTCCCTGTTTCTGTAATATAGAGCGCGCAAATCATCAATGGTATCGACGTCCCGGAGGTCAGGCAGCATATTCACACTGCATCTCTTCTTTCCCAGGACTCTCAGGGTATCTCTGAATACCGAATCTGTGCCCCAGGATATGTCTTCGAATACCTTCGGCAGAAAACATGACTGTCTGAATCCCATGAGATAATAGCCTCCATCAAAAGCCGGACCAATGACCACATCGTCTGAATTCAGGGCACCGAATGCTTTGTTCAGGACAGAGAATTCCAGGTCCGGCATATCGCTGCCTATGACGACCGCCTTTGAGAAGCCGGCTGCAAAGGCATGCTGAAAGGCGTTCTTCATTCTCTCCCCCAGATCTTGCCCTTTCTGTGGGGCATACAGGTATTCTTCGCCGAGCCAGCGTGAAACAGCATCTCCTGATTCCGGAGGATGATAATTTATGACTATCGGCCATTTGCCTGTCTTGAGCGTATCCAGCAGGTCAAGGACAAAATTCCGATAGAGCGTCTCTGCGAAACCCGGCACAATGTCCTTTGCAAGACGGGTCTTTACATCACCCTCTCCGGGAAACTTGACAAACAGCAGTATGCATCCGTCAATAGCAGATTTTTTGCGCCCTTCCTTAAAAGGCGCAACTGATTCTACGAGGCGCATGAATTCATCATTGTGTCAGAAATCAAAGCGAACTCCATTAGTTCTTCCTATTCCCCTGTGGATTGTAAGAAGCGGTCTCTTACCGGAATTGATCCCTTTGGTTCTTCTTAATCGAAGATGCCTCCAGGTGCCGAAGCGTCAATATAAGAACCACAACTTTCCCCCATATTCTATCATTTTCGTGTGTCCCGTGCATCAATTGTCCTCGCGCAATGTGACAAGGAGACCGGGAGAGAAGATTTTACGGAAGAGCGGCTCATTTGACGTGAAGTGTGATGAAGTGTTCTAACAGATGATGTGCTAGAATAGGGTTATTTTGGGATGCCGATGGAGGTAGCAGTGAACTCGTATAAATTGATTCGCTCATGTGTTTCACTCTGTGGAAGAGTGTATTTCCTTGCCGGGCTTATCATCATTAAACAGATTGCAGAGCTGGAAAGAACTGCCGGCCTGCGCCAGAAAAGGCCGAAGGAAGAACTGCGGATTCGGGAAGAGTATTTCCGGGCGCTGATTGAACATTCTCTGGATATAATATTTGTTGTGGACAGGAAGGGAACTATAACCTATGTCAGCCCTTCTGTTGAACGTTTTCTCGGGTACAAACCGGCGGAGTTGATTGGCAAGAGCGGGTTCAGATTCATTGTGCCATCAGATGTCCCCAGGGCCGTTTATGAATTCGGCAAGGCTATATTAACCAAGGAAGTTGTAATCCCAAATTCCTTTCGCATCCAGCGGAAGGATGGCGTGGAGTGTGTTCTGGAAGGGGTCGGCAAGAACCTGCTGGATAATCCTTCGGTTAAAGGCTTTGTTATGAATGTGCGCGATATTACAGAGCGCAGGCGGGCGGAGGAAGCTCTCAGGGATAGAGAACAAGAATTGGGTATAAAGACTCAAAGTCTTGAGGAAGCGAATATCGCCCTGAAAGTACTGCTGAAGAGACGGGATGAAGACAAGACAGAGCTCGAAGACAGGATTCTGCTAAATGTCAAAGAACTGCTTACGCCGTACTTGGACAAACTGAAAATGTCCCGACTGGATGAAAACCAGAAGACCTATGTAAGTATCCTGGAGTCGCATCTGGAGGATATTGTCTCACCGCTTTCACATAAGTTGTCTTCCATGTTTTTGGATTTCACCCCTACTGAAATACAAGTAGCTGATCTGCTTCGCCAAGGCAAGTCAAACAAGGAGATAGCAGACTTGTTTAATTGCGCTCCGAGAACAATCGCATTTCACCGGGACAATATCAGGAATAAACTCGGGATCAAGAACAGAAAAAGAAATCTCAAATCCT
>DATHCU010000410.1:0-5952 GCA_035319385.1 Thermodesulfovibrionales bacterium | reverse complement strand
CTCGGTTATCAGGTGTTCATCATAGAGCAGCCTTGCCACAGCACACCACATTGCAGTGCATCTTGATTGCCAGTCGTAACTGCTCCCGGTCATCTTGTCCGATATACTCTTCCAAGTTGAACCGCCGTTTACTAAATACTGCAAGTCAAAAGTCACCGCCGAAGGAGGTGCGGCCCACCGAATCTCCCAAAAGAGCCCCATTCATGGATACCCTATAGAGAATAAGCCGAAGGTCGTCTTATCCCCTTCCGTCCGACGTTCCGGATCATAGTTGACCTACAACTGGAGTTGCCACAGGTTTTGATGGATAGGCTTGCCGGCCTTGAGGAGTGGAGATGCAGTTTTAAAGCGTTATCTTAAATCTCTCGATGTGCTAAGGCTTTTTCCGGTCGAATTTGACTCTTATCTCTTTATTTAAATCGACTTTGATTCCGGGCAGATCCTGCATCAGCAGCTTTACTTCCTCAACGCTCTTCGGCTTGGATTCGCTGAACTTCCTGAACTTCTCCGGGTTTTCGATCAATTTTCCGAAGTCCAGTTCCAGGAGGTCGATCCTGGACCCGTCTCTGTAAGTTGCATTGGTCTCCAGGATCTCCCCATCTACGACGACCGCCATGCCGAATTTCATCCCTTGAAAGAATGCAGTCATCTGGGTGAGCAAAGCATCGGGGGGAGTTGCGCTATCCTGCGGCTGCTTTGCGACTTCAGGACTTTCTGGCTTCTTGTCAAATGCACTCGCAGGGGATTTGATGATCAACTCGGCCGGCTTTCCTTTGGTAAAACTGAAAGTAATATACTCCTTTGTCTTCGTTGCATCAGGGCCGTCCTGTTGAGGAGAACCGGGCACTTTTTCTCCCGGATTCTGATTGATCCTGACAGTATTAATGTCTCTAAAGGCATAAACCGCCTTATATCCTTCGTAGCCCCCGGCAACCACCTTTGATCCTTCAACATAGGTCACCCCTTCCCCCATCTGCTTCGCGGCCTCTTTCAGTTTAGCCTCGTCAAACAGGCTGAACTCTTTGGGCTTGTCTTGAGCGCCGGCACTCTGTTCGGACTTGCCCTGCGTTTCATCGCCGGGCAGAGCACCTGCAATGCCTTCGGCCATCCCCTCGACCATCATCTTCATCTGATCGAGAAAGTCCTTCTTGATAAGGACCGTATCTTCAATCACGCCGCTGCCGTCAGTTTTCACCTTCACGACAGTCTCAGCCTGAAAACATGCGGAAAGTGTCAGAAGGATGACGAAGATCAGCAAGATTCTTGGGAAGCTTGTCATGGCGTTTCGACCCGGCGGAGACTCAACTCAGCTGAGCACATTTACTCTATGATCTTGGGCACACGGAAGAATTTTTCGGTATGTGAAGGGGCATTCATGAGCGCATCTTCCCGTGAGATCGAGCCGCCTGGAATGTCCTCACGCATGACGTTGCTCAGGGGGATGACATGAGAAGTCGGTTCCACGTCTGCGGTATTCAGTTGATTCAGCTGTTCGACGTAATCAAGGATACTGCTCAACTGCGGGCCGAACAACTCCTTTTCTTCTTCAGAAAGGGAGAGCCTCCCGAGAACAGCTATGTGTTCTATTTCTTCCTTCGATATCTTCATGGACGGAAATGCAGGCTTAAGCCTGCGGCTACCATAATGACAATTGCTGATTGTTAATTGCTAAATGCTAATTGACAGTTGATTCGCTCTATATCTTTTCCAGGTTCGCGAACCTTACGGCCAGTCTCTTCACGCCGATGTTCGGGAAGTTGACCATAACCTTGGCATCATCGCCGTCTCCGTAACAGTCCCGCACCACTCCTATACCCCATGACGGATGCTTCACCCTGCATCCCGCTGTATAGACCGTAAAAGTATCTGACAGCTCAACCTTCTTCTTGATCGGGACGAGTTTGACAGGATGGCTGAAGGTTATCTTCTCCATCCATTGGCAGTACTCTTTGGGTATATCTTTCAGGAACCGGCAAGGCTCCTGCTCCTGGACCTTGGAATAGAGTTTCCGCTTCTTAGCCCCTGTCAGCCAAAGCACTTCCCTTGCGCGGGTCATGCCCACATAAAACAACCTTCTTTCCTCAGCGATCTCATCTTCATGATTCAGGGCTTTGCAATACGGAAGCACGCCCTCTTCCAGCCCCGTTATGAACACTACCGGAAATTCCAGCCCTTTTGCATTGTGCAGGGTCATCAAGGTGACGCAGTCCCCGCTGCAGTCCTGATCAACGTGAGAAATCAGCGATATCCTGTCGACAAAATCCTTGATTTCCTTATTTTCCGCTGAAGAGATCAGCTCTTCAATATTCTTCTGCCTCTCCTCTTCAAGCTCGCCCGCATATCCGGACATCTCATAAATGCTCTTCAACAAGTCAGCCGCCGACTTGTGCTTGCCGGCTCCGAATCCCTCTATTATCTTGACGAATTCAGAAAGCTTTTCCTTGACAGCCGGAGCGTAATGATCACCCCTTAGTGTTGATTTTAAGGCGTCAAACAAGGGCTGAGAACGTTTTTTCGCCTCATTTTCTATCTTCGCGATCGTTGCAGCCCCGATGCCCCTCTGAGGACTATTGATGACTCTCCTGAAACTCACGTTGTCCCCATGGTTCAGGAACAGACGCAGATAGGCTATGATATCTTTTATCTCTTTTCTCTGATAGAAACTGATACTCCCGATAACCCGATATGGCAGCCCCTGATCTCTCAATGCGTCCTCAATGACCCTCGACTGAAGCCCCACACGGAAAAATACCGCGAAGTCCCTGTAAGTGTACATTCCTTTCAGATAGTACTCTTTTATGGCCTTAGCGATATACTTTGCCTCGTCTTCATACGTATTGAGCCAGCAGAAGTGGACTTTGTCCCCGGCTCCTTTGTCAGTCCAAAGCTGTTTCTCTTTTCTCACCGGGTTCTTTTCAATCACGGCCCCCGAGACCTGAAGGATATGTTGGGTCGAGCGGTAGTTCTGTTCCAGTTTAATGACCTTTGCCCCGGGGAAATCCTTGGCAAAATTCAGGATATTGTTGACATTGGCCCCCCTGAACCGATAGATGCTCTGGTCGTCGTCGCCTACTACGCAGATCTTCTTATGGCCGGATGCAAGAATCTTCATGAGGTGGTATTGTGCGTAATTTGTGTCCTGAAATTCATCTACGAGGATATAAGAGAATTTTTCCTGGTATCTTTCGAGCAGCTTGGGGTTCTTCTCGAAGAGCTTCGCGGTCAGCATTATAAGGTCGTCAAAATCAAGGGAGTTGCTCCTCTTCAGCTCGTCCTGATACCTTACATAGACCTTGGCGAGCTTCTCATCGAATCCAAATCCGTCGCCGGATGAAAGAAAATCCTCGGGCGTGATCAGCGAAGATTTGAGAAAACCGATCCTGGAGACTATGCCTTTGTAAAGGGCCTCGTAGATCTTGAACTCTTTGAGTATATGTCTTATAAGATTATACTGGTCGTCTTCATCGTAGACGGAAAAGTTGTTGTCGTAACCCAGGGACTTTATCTCTTTGCGGAGAATCCTGTTGCACTGGGAATGAAAAGTTCCGATCCAGCAGCCGCTGACGTCTTTCTCGATCAGATCGGAGATCCGTTCCTTCATTTCATCTGCAGCCTTGTTCGTAAAGGTTACGGTGAATATCGAATCCCTGGGAATCTTCTTGGTTCTGTTGAGGTAGGAAAACTTGTGCGATATTACGCGAGTCTTCCCGCTGCCTGCTCCTGCAAAAACAAGCAAGGGCCCGTCAGTATAGGTTTGAGCTTCTTTTTGCTGGGGGTTTAGATCATGCATGGACATCTCCTTTGATGTATACATCATAACAGATTTGACCTCCGCAAATCCAGGATTTATCTGCATTTACGCGTGCTTAATCAGCGCGGACTGCCTTATCGATGCGTCACATTAGCGGCAGAATGACCCGTAAAAGAGTCTTTTTTATTCTACCGTAACACTCTTGGCCAGATTTCGGGGCTGATCGACATCACATCCCCTCAAAACACCTATGTGATAAGCAAGCAACTGGACAGGAACAGCCATTAGAATCGTCAACAGGTACGTGTTCGTATCAGGCACACAAATGCACTTGTCGGAAACGCCGCACACATCACCTTGGGAGTTGTTCGTAACAGCGATAATCTTTCCCCCCCTGCTCTTCACCTCTTGTATATTCGAGAGTATCTTTTCATGAAGGCTGTCAAAGGGCGCAAGGACTACAACAGGAAGTTCCTCATCTATCAATGCTATCGGCCCGTGCTTCATCTCGCCGGCAGGATATCCTTCGGCATGTATATAAGATATTTCCTTAAGTTTCAGTGCGCCCTCGAGGGCAACGGGATAAAACAGACTCCTGCCCAGATAGAGGAAATCCGTAGCCTTGAAGAACTCCCTGGCAACAGCCTTTATCTGTTCATCCGTAGATAGGGCCTCCTCTACCTTGCCAGGAAGCAGAAGAAGTTCCCCCAGGAGTTCTTTTGCCCTGCCTTCTGAAATGGCGCCCTTTGCCCTTCCGATGGCAACCGTTAAAAGATAGAGGCCGAGAATCTGGGTCGTAAAAGCCTTTGTAGAGGCAACGCCTATCTCAGGGCCGGAGTGGGTATAAAACACGGAATCAGCCTCCCTGGAAGAAGTGCTTCCAACAACATTGCATATCGTCAGGACATTTGCCCCGAGCCGCTTCGCCTCTTTCTGGGCGGCAAGGGTATCCGCGGTCTCACCTGATTGTGTGATAACGATCATCAGGTCTCCGGTCTTAATGATCGGCCTTCTGTAGCGGAACTCCGAGGCTATATCGACCTCGACAGGCATTCTCACGAGTTCCTCGATGATGTACTTGGCGATCAGGCCCGCATGGTAGGAAGTGCCGCAGGCAACAATAAATATCTTCTGAACTCCTGCAAGCTCTTCGGCAGTCACATGAAACTCCTCAAGGTTCACATCGCCTGTCTCCGCATTGAATCTGTCCCGAAGCGTATCGGCTATCGCCCCGGGCTGCTCATAGATCTCTTTAAGCATGAAGTGCCTGTATCCGCCTTTTTCAGCCATGGACGGGTTCCAGGAAATGCTCTGAATCTCTTTCCGGACAGAAACGCCTTCGGCGCCTCTAACATCGACCCCGTCCTCCGTGAGCACAGCCATTTCTCCGTCATCAAGAAACATGACACGGTTTGAATAGTTCAGAAAGGCCGGGACATCGGATGCCAGAAAATACTCCCCGTCTCCGACGCCTACGATGAGCGGACTGTCCTTCCTGACACCTACGATCTTGTTTGGTTCATCCTCTTTTATAACCGCAATGGCATAGGACCCCTTCACTTCCTTCAATGCGTCTCTGACAGCATCTTCGAGAGGACGGTCCTTTGCATGGTAGTCCACCAAATGGCAGAGGACCTCCGTGTCCGTTTGGGATGTGAACTGATAGCCCTTTTCGATCAGATTCCTCTTCAGAGACAAATAGTTCTCGATTATCCCGTTATGCACCAGGACAATGCCGTTTGAACGGTGTGGGTGGGCATTCTCTTCAGAGGGCCTGCCGTGCGTCGCCCACCTCGTGTGACCGATCGTGGTGTTGCTCGACGGAGCAGGATCTTCCGAGTCAATAATAGCCGAAAGGTCCCGGATCTTTCCCGTGCGCCTTCTGACTTCGATCCCCGAGTCCGTAAAAAATGCGATACCCGCCGAGTCGTAGCCACGATATTCAAGACGCTTCAGTCCCTCCAGGACAACGGGCACTGCATTCCTTTTTCCGATATAGCCGATTATCCCGCACATGTCAGCTCACCAGAGCACATGCTTCCGGGTGCTAAAAAGACTCTCTTTTTCATTAGCGCCTCACCTTTGGTTTCTAAGTTCTCTTTCTTGTGATCTTTGCGGACTGCCTGGCGACCTTCCGGTTTTTTGCCCTGCGTCTTTCCGCCCATCCCTCGATATTCCTCTGCTCTGCCCTGCTTAAGGCC
>DATHCU010000409.1:0-8171 GCA_035319385.1 Thermodesulfovibrionales bacterium | reverse complement strand
TCGTAGCACAGGCGCAATCGACGATGACCTCGCCTTTTTCATTCAGCCGAAGCAGGTCCTTGACCGGATCCGAATTCGGCAGAAGGCCTATCTCCACGAATATGCCGTCAACCGGTATCTTCTGCTCCGTACCGCTGTCGCGCCTCCTGACGACGGCAGCCTCAGCCTTATCTCCGCCCTCTATATGCACTATCTCATGAAAATCGAGCATCTGAGCCTTCTCGTAATTGCGTATCCTGTCCTGCATAACGGCATCAGCCTGCCAACCCTTCACGTAATTGACCATAACTATTTCGGAATTGCCCCTGGAAAGATCAAGGGCGGTAGTGAATGCGGAATTTCCGCCGCCTATGATCATCACTTTCTTCTCTCTGTACAGAGGGGCATCGCAAGTGGCACAATACGATACCCCTTTCCCGGTAAATTCTTTTTCTCCCGGCACGGCAAGATGCCTATGCCGTTCACCGGTTGCAAAGATCACAGACTTGCCCGAGAAGACAGTGCCGTCTTCAAGATATGCGGCAATCAGATTTTCATTCTTGCGTACTTCTTTCACCCTGATTTCCGTTCCTATCGCCAGGTCAAAGCTTCTGACCTGCTCCTCGAAACGGGCGACGAGATCCAGGGCGTTGATGTTCTGAAACCCGAGATAGTTCTCGACGTCAGACGTCTCCCGCATCTGCCCGCCTATATCAGTGGCAAGTATGGCGAGATTCAGCATCTTTCTCGCAGCATATATGGCAGCGCTCATGGATGCAGGGCCGCCTCCGATTATCAGCAGATCGTAGACCGTCCCGCTCTCCGGGCTTCTGGACTTTGAGTAAAGAGAAGCGTCAAGAACGATTCCCGGAAATTCCACGCCGTCTCAGTCTCCTTTTCTTGAAGTCACGCTTATATCGTCAAACAGTATAGAAGGATATCTGCCGCTCATGCAAAAATGTGCCGTGTCTTCAATTCCGGCAATTCTGTTAAGGGTATCGTATATGTTTCCGGCAGCCATGGAGTCCTTGATATGACCAACTATCTCGCCGTTTTCAACAAGGAGGGCAGGAGATATGCCGATCGAGAAATCCCCGTTTGGTATGTTGCCGCTGTGGGCGCCCAACGCTCCGCCAACGATAATCCCTCTGTCCATCGACTGAATAAGCCGGGAGAACGGCTTGTCTCCCTCCGGAATGGAGATATGCCGAAGCACGGGAACAGGCTTTGACGACTCACCCGCCCTGAACCCGTTGCCGGAAGATACGGCGCCAAGCTTCTGCGCAAAATAGAGGTCATAATAGAAGTTCTTGAGAACTCCTCTTTCGACAATCGGATATTTGCTGCATCGCACACATTCATCGTCGCAGGCCCTTGCACCTGGGAAGACATCATTCAGCGGATCATTCAAGACTGAAAGCCTGTCGTCAAATACTCTGTCTCCAATCCTGTCCGCAAGAGGAGAGATATGCTGATACAGACTCTGTCCGTTTGCTGCTGCCTGAACCCTCCACATCAGAACGTACATAGTCTCAGGGAGGAACAGCACCTTCATCCGCCCTCCTTCAATACTGACTTCCCTCTCGGATGCACTGTAGAGATCCGTAAGGAAATCCAGATACTCATCCCCGGCTTTCTCAAACGATTTTGAAAGCACGGCACGCTGCAGAGCGGCTGCTGAGTAGGGATACATAAGTTCGGGATTGAGCACGTAAGAAGACGACTTCCAGGCAAGATCCGAACCCGACGTGTTCATAATCCTTACAGAACTTGAGGCCTTGTGAGCCGAGCAATTGATCTGTCCTGTTATCCTTTCGGACAATATCCCGCAAACGCGCTCGCACTCTTCAACCATCGTGGTGTTTGATATTGTCTCAATCGCCGGGTTGTATGTATTCAGAACCGGCACATCTCTTGTCAGCGGAAAGTCAAAGGAGCCGGCTACCCCGCCCTTCAGCGAATCGAGTGCGTTGCGGATGAGATCTTCTTTTCGGACCGGATTTTTTGTGTAGGCAAATCCCTGTTTGCCGTCCCTGATAATCCGCAGACTTATGCCCGACAAGATCCTGCTGTCGATGTCCTTGAACTTCGCATTCTCAAATGACACACTGTCCGTCCTGTAACCGACGGAATAGACTTCCGCCCTGTCACTTACCTTCTTTGCCATTTCGAGGATCTCTTCCATCATACACCCCCTACGATAAGGCCGTTGACAAGTATGTGGGGGCCTCCATGGCAGGACCTGATATTCAACTGCCCCTTGCCGCATCCGCCCGTTTCGCACAGGCGCAGGTCATTTCCGACAGCTGATATGTTCTGCATCGTATTATAGAGGTTGCCCGATATGTTAATGTCCCGGACCATCTCAGCTATCTTGCCGGACTTCACGATGTAGCCATACTGCGCGCCGAACGTAAAGTTTTCACCGCTTGTCTGGCCTCCCTTGGCATCGAGAATATACAGTCCGTCACCCAGCATTGCGAGGAGGTTCTCCAGGGTATCCTTGCCGGCCTCTATAAAGATGTTACCCATCCTCACTATCGGAGCAAAACGGTAATCCTCTGCAACACAATGGCCTGTAAGCTCCTCGCCGAAGGCTGAGGCTGTTCTCCTTGAGTGCAGCCTGCCGGTCAGAACCCCCTTTTGCATGAGTCTGACAGGCCTGGCCCTAACGCCTTCGTCGTCATACCGGTAAAAGCCCAGTTGCCCCGGCATGGTCGGATCATCTGTAATGTTCAGTGCAATATTCCCGAGTTTGGCACCGATCTGCATCCTCTCTCTCATCGTCGGGGAATCCTCGATAAGGTCCGCCTCGGAGAAATGGCCAAAGGCCTCGTGTACGAACACCCCTGCCATGTCCTGGTTAAGGACCACATTATAGACGCCGCTCTCAACCGGCCTTGCCTTGAGTAGTTCCGCGGCTATCACGGCCTTATTGTCGAAGTCTTCCTCACGGTTTCTCAGTACTGCAAAACCCGTGCTTCCCCCGGCTGCAACCCTGACATTCTGAGTCAAATTGCCGTCCTTGCTTGTGAGCATGCCTCCCAGGACCGTAGTGACGAGATCCTCCCTGACTTCAGACCCTTCGCTGCTCAGAAAATATTTTTCACGAATGGTCTCACTATAAACGATATTCGAAGTTACAATCTTTTCATGTCCCAAAGCCCGAGAATTATACATCCGTGTAAGATCCAGTTTTTCGTCCATCGGGACCTTTCGCGGATCCTCATCCAGCCCGGGCAGAAACTCGTCCTTGACAGCTAGAGTCCCGGCCAGCTCCACGGGCTTCCCGGCGAATCTTGCCATCAGTAAAGCGTTTTCGGAGGCGATGCGCATCGCCTGATCAGCATCCGCCGCCTTGGTAAAAGCCACTGACGACAGCCCGCCCTGCTTCAGAACCCTCAATACAAAACCATCCGTAGAATTCGACCCGATACTGAAAAGCTCTCTGCCATTGAAAATGATCCTCGTGTCTTTCCTGACTTCATACCGCAAGTCCGCGTACTCCGCGTCCGCCTTGGAAATTATCGACCGTAAAGTCTCAAACATTTGTCTCCTTATCCGTTGAATCCAGCGCGCTCCGATAGAATTTCAAAGCATACTCCTTGACCATCCTTCTTGAGCTGAACCGGGCCGCGGTGCTCTTGATCGCTTCTTTCATTATGCGCACCCATTCCACGGGCGTCCCGAGGGAGTCGGTCCGATAAAACAATGGCACTATCTTCTCTTCAAGGAGGTCATAGATTGACTCCGAATCCTTCTCATCCCCCATGCTTTTGAAGGCCCAGCCATTATTCCCCGTATAACCCTCTATCCACCAGCCATCCAGAACGCTCAGATGTGGAACGCCGTTTAATGAGGCCTTCATCCCGCTTGTCCCGCTCGCCTCAAGCGGAGGCTGAGGATTGTTCAGCCACACGTCGACACCGTGCACCATGTACTGCGCGAGCTGTTCGTCATAGTTTTCTATAAAGGCGATTTTGCCGCCCATCTCCGGGGATTGGGCAAAATTGAATACGCGCTGCAGTATCCTCTTCCCCTCGTTGTCAGCGGGATGCGCTTTTCCTGCGAAGATGAACTGCACGGGCCGCCACCTGTCGTTGAGGATCCTCTTGAGCCGCTCGAGATTACTGAATATAAGATCCGCCCTCTTATATGACGTAAACCTCCTTGCGAAACCTATCGTCAGCGTCATGGGATCAAGCAATATCCCGCCGGCCATAATGTTCGCCGGGGCTTCCAGGCTTTGTGTCCACCTGATGCGAACCTGCTCCCGGATAAAGTTCAGAAGCTTTATCTTAAGCCAGTAGTGAACCTGCCACAACTCCTGATCAGGGATATTCTCAACCGCCTTCCAGACAGCGGGATCGTCATGTTCTTCTGTCCAGGACGGACCGAGATATTTGTTCAGAAGCATCTCCATCTTGGGCTCTATCCAGGTCGGTACGTGGATGCCGTTGGTTATTGAGGCAATCGGGACATCCTCTTCCTTCTTGTCCGGCCAGAGGGGCTGCCACATGCTCCGTGTCACTTCGCCATGCCTCACACTGACCGCATTGGCATATTTGGACATTCTCAGGGCAAATGCGGTCATATTAAAGCCGGCCGCAGGCTCTTTGGGGTGTATTCCGAGCTGAAAGAATCGGTCCCGGCTCAGTCCGAGCATTGGATAGCAATGACTGAAGTATTTGTCCATCAGATGAAAGGGGAATATATCGTGGCCGGCCGGTATCGGAGTATGGGTTGTAAATACTGTCGTGGCGCGGACCGCCTCGAGAGCCTGTTCGAAGGCCATGCCTTCTTCGATCCTCTCCCTCACCCGTTCCAATGTCGCAAAGGCCGGGTGTCCCTCGTTGAGATGTATTACCGAGTGCCTGATTCCAAGGGCGTTCAGGACAGCTATTCCCCCTATTCCGAGGATCATCTCCTGACGCAGCCTCTGTTCGATATCGCTGATGTACAGGTGGGCGCTTATCCTGCGGTTCCACGGGTCATTGCCCTCTATGTCCGTATCCATCAGATACAGCGGAACCCTGCCGATATCGACCTTCCAGACCGCAATCGAGATCGGAGGATCTACAAAAGGCACCTTCACCACAAGCTGTTCTCCCTTCCCGTCGAGGACCCGCACAATCGGTGTAGCGTCTCTGTCAAGCACTTCATCCACATCCTCCTGCCATCCGTCCACACGCATCTTCTGACGCAGATATCCTTCGGGATACATAAATCCGACTGCTACCATAGGTATTCCCAGGTCGCTGCATTCCTTGACATAGTCTCCAGCCAGAAATCCCAGGCCTCCCGCATAAAAAGGAAGGGAGTGCTGAAGGCCGTATTCGGCCGAGAAATACGCTATCGGACTGCAGCCGGACACCTTAACGCTCGATGCAAACCAGCATATCTTCGTATGAATATCTTCCCGAAATCTTGCGATAACAGCCTCGTATTGTTGAAGGTAGTCCTGGTCCTCGGCAAAAGACCTCAAGAGTTCAGCAGGGTAGTCCCGCAGCATCTGAACCGGATTGTGTCCGCTTTCTTTCCAGGCGCTCCTGTTCAGGACCTTAAACAGCATCCTCGCATAGGGATGCCAGCTCCACCACAGGTTATACGCAATGTCGGCCAGTCCCGCAATCTTGTCCGGCAGGTTAGGAAGCCTGTCCCTCATACGCCCCTCTTTTCAGGACCGAAGATATACTTATGGAGCTGCAGATTGAACCTGGCCTGAAGCCTGTCTTCCGTCATCCAGACGGCAAGGTCTTCCGCCTTCAGTATTCCGAAGGCGGGGGAGACGAGGATGTTGCATCTGCCGGCAAGATCATGCGTCCTTATTATATCTTTCACCCATTCATAGTCCCGCCTGCCGGTAATCACAAACTTCACCTCGTCAGACCGCTTCAGCCTGCCCAGATTCTGCAGATCCATCTTGTCGCTCATCCCGCTTCCCGGCGTCTTTACGTCAAGTATTATCACAGCCCTGTCATCAATACCCGATATATCGATCGACCCATTGGTCTCGATCAGAACTCCATAGCCTTTATCAAGAAGTCTTGCGGCGAGGGACCTGGAACTCTCCTGGAGCAGCGGTTCTCCACCGGTTACTTCCACAAGCCTCACGCCCGCCCTCCGCACCGCTTCAGCGACCTCGTCTTCTGTCATGTCAGAGCCCTCAGTGTAAGCATATATTGTGTCACAGTAGGAACATCTGAGATTGCACCCGGTAAGCCGCACGAAAGTGCACGGCAGGCCTGCATATGTCGACTCCCCCTGGATGCTCACGAATATCTCGCATATCTTCACTGGTTCCGGCCCCCGAACGAGTTCCCCTTTTCACAAATCATATCCATTATTCCCCCCTTTATCAAGTAAGCACAGGCGTCCGGACTAAAGAACAATCATGCAAAAACCGATATGTTCTATTATATTATAATGATACGAAAGGACTGAACTATGAGCGAAATGACGGAGGAGCCACCGGTCGTGAGATATGCCATCCTGAAGGAAGTGGTAAAAGACTATCCCGGTCTCATCGGATCAGTCGAGTCTCTCCTGTTCGAACTCAACCACCCCGCCCCTGCATGGGGTGTGATCGTGAAAGACCTCCGCGCGTATGCCCTGAAAAATTTCTATCTCCATGACCATCATGAGGACGGACCGGGTGTCGTCAGGACTATCGTGGACATTCTTCTTGAGGCGGCAGACAATTCCGATGACTGCGTGCGTCAGGCTGCAATCGAAAGCCTGATCGTCTACATCGAGAAGATCCTGATGGATTCGGATCAGAATCTCGACAAATACACGGCTGCACTCGATCACTGTTTTTCCGTGATGCTTCAGCTTACGGACGAGAAGTTCTTCATAATTGCCCAGAATCCCCATCAATTGAAGAAAGTGGGACAGGCCATACTCGACAAGATGCCCGGACAACTCAATGTCTCTGTTTTCAATGAGCTGCTTTCAAGATTCTTCTCGATAACTTACGAACACTGGCTGAAGGAAGAAGACCCCTCCGTATGCCTGAAGGAATTCATTCATCTGTCGAAATCTGTTGAAAAGAAGAAAGAACTCGAGGAACTCTTCTATCCGGTTTCGCACGCCAATCTGCGCGCATTGCTTGAGGATCTGAGGGGCCTTGACCAGATCGATCATCCATACGTACGCCTGAAAGAGCTGCTGAAGTTTCCGGGGTATATGCAGATGGCAAAGTTTTGCGAGGACATCAGCGGCAAACTGTTTGTCACCAATGACCCTCTGAGGGACCTGAACATCAAGATGATGTATCTCCTCAGGATCATGGAGAATCGGACCCTCTCCTGCATACACGAAAACACCTTGCGTGAACTCAACCGTACGATATCGAGCCTGGTCAAGATCGGGGAGCCCGAACAGATAAAGACATCTGTTTCGGAGATATTCAGGGTCCTTAAGAACACCTTCGGCTCATATCCCGAGACTGCTCTCTATTGTGTTCAGGTGATCGGCAACGGTCTATACGCCAAAGGCTCCAGCGGCCTTGTGGAGTGGTACCTCCAGAAGGTGATCTCTCTGGGCTTTCAGCACCCGGAAATAAAGGGCGTCACCGACGAGTGGCAGATCAAAGGCAACAGGGCGCATCTGAAGAACATACGCATCTGGCTTGAACTCATCGAGAACAATCCGAAATGGTCGAAGTCCCTAATCTCTTCGTCCATAATCAACCTGATACTTGGCGGCGTTCAGATAAATGATACCGACATCTTTCAGAAGGAGATCACCAAGCTCCTCAACAGCGATATTAAGCCGGTCTATCACCTTGTGAAGCAGATGGCCAAGGTATTCCCCGTGTACTTCAGCGAAATAGGGGCCGAGGGGCCGCTTCGCCAGATTTCGACGGAGGTGGACGAGGCTACTCACAGGACCGATGAACTCGTGCACTTCCTGAGGAAACAGAGTCATGTGGAGAGCAGCGCGCGTGTGGTGGATTTCATCGAGGCAGTCATCCACTTCTGGATCACCAAAGACAAATCCCGTCTGAAAGACTACCTCCACGAGCACCTTTATGACCGTCTCAGCCCGTCCGGACCCTTTTTCGACGATCTTCACATCATATTCAGCACGGTATTTGACGGCAAGGGGATCGGCTCCATCCATGACCTTCTGGAACTGAACGACGAGGAGATATCTCTGCTCACACAGAGCGTGCCCGGCGTCTCCGA